>CAZYBJ010000010.1:0-11375 GCA_964645325.1 uncultured Candidatus Saccharibacteria bacterium | reverse complement strand
GGCGTGTAGAGAATAATTATTTGCAATACAAATACACAAATACTTGACCCTACGAGCAAACGATTTTTAAAAAATGTAGCAAGATTCGTCATGATAGAAGCGCGCGAACGCACATTCCATATATTAAACCATTGGAAGAAGGTGAGCGTGAGTAGTGCCATACTGGTTGCCTGAACATATCCAATAGATAGGTATTGTGAAAATACTACCAATGTTCCCAGTGTCATGGTGAGCGACATAATAACCATGCGCCACAGATCATCACGCGCAAGCAACTGCCCCGCACGAACGCGTGCGCGATATAACAATTCACGCTCTTTGGGTTCCAGCGCAAGTGCAACTACAAGAAAGGTATCGGTAACCAGATTTAACCAAATAATTTGAGTAGGATTCAGTGGCAGAGGCAACAGCAGAATTACAGCAAAAATAATAATAATAAACTCTGCAAGATTTGTTGAGAACAAGTACACAAGAACTTTTTTAATAGACTCGTACATGTGTCTACCCTCTGCAATAGCCTCGGGAATACGCCCAAAATTATCATCTAATAAAATAATATCAGCTGATTCTTTTGCACTATCGGTTCCTATCTTGCCCATCGCAACACCCAAATGTGCCGCAACGAGTGATGGCACGTCATTAACCCCATCTCCTGTCATTGCTACCACACAGTCACGCAATTGATATGCCTGTATAATTTTCATTTTATGTTCCGGTGCCATGCGACCAAATACGGTAACCTTGATAATACAACGGGCAAGTTCTGCTACACTCATAGCATCTATTTCATTGCCTGACAGCGCAAGATCCCCTCGACTATATATACCTGCCTCGGTTGCAATGGCAGTTGCCGTTTGCATATGGTCACCCGTAATCATTACGACGCGTATGCCTGCCTTGTGTGCCTGTCCGAGAGCCTCGGGCACCTCACTACGGAGGGCATCTTTCATATTCAAAAGCCCAACAAAAATCATATCGGTAGGTATCTCATCTTTAAAATTATCTAGAGAAGAAATTTCTTTATAACATAGCCCAATCACGCGCAGACCACTACCTGATCGTTCATGAATTAGATCTCTATATTGTTGCCTCATCTGCTCAGTCAAATCAATACTACCCGTATCAGTAAGTATTTTTGTAGCCGTGGCAAGTACCACCTCGGCAGCACCGGTTTGCACAGCAAATAATTCTGTGTCACTTTTTTTAAAATAACTGACGTAATACTTTTTTTTGTAATCAAAAGGAATATCGTATATCAAAGGCGAACGAGTGCGTAATTCATTCTGATCAAATCCAAGCTTCTTGCCAAAGGTACGTAACGCTGCCTCGGTAGGATCACCCACTATGTCATACCTATTCTCTTGTTCATTTTTTAATAGTGATGCATTCGCAGAAATTTCTGCAAAGTAAGCAAGTTGTTTTACCGTGTTGGGAATATTTTTTATTTCTGAAGAAGACTTGTCTGCATCACGAGCAGTAATACTACCCTCTGGATGGTAGCCAACGCCACTCATAAAAAATGCCCCACTGTGCGTAACAAATTCAGTAACTACTAATTCGTTGCGCGTAAGGGTTCCTGTCTTATCAACGGCAATGACGGTTGCCTGACCAAGGGTCTCAACAGCTTCGAGTCGCTTGACCAGAATTTGCTTCTGACTCATACGCTCTGCACCTACCGCTAAAACCAACGTTAAGATTACCGGTAGACCCTCTGGTATCACAGCCACCATTAACGATATGGCAATACGCACCATAGTGTGAATAGGTACGCCAGAAATAATGCCAATTAAAAATAATACTGCTACTGCAATAGACAATGCAATGGAAATAAACTTTGCCAGACGACGAATAGATTTACGGAGTGGCATTTCTACATCAAGAGTATCTACCATATGAGAAAGCTTTCCCAGTTCGGTATCAGCGCCCGTTGCAACCACTATTGCGCGCGCACTACCCGCAACAACACTGGTACCAGCCCATAACATATTCACCTGATCAGAAATATTCAAAGTATTACTGGAATCATTAGCACTAGCATTAGCATTAGAATCGGCAAGTACTTTATTTTCTTTAACCACGGGCAAAGACTCACCAGTTAAGATTGCCTCATCGATCGTAATTTGATTATCGATAATACGCATATCAGCCGCAATGCGATCTCCTGGGCGTAGCATGACCACATCTCCTGGCACCAACTCCTCGGACACCATCAAATGCTGCTTGCCCTCACGCATGACTACTACGCGGAACTGATTCATTTTTTTCAAAGCAAAAAATGTGTTCTGTGCTCGACCCTCTTGAAACATACCAATTCCCACATTTAACATACACACACTCGCAACAATAAGAGTGTCTACATATTCGCCAATACCTATAGTTATCGCAATAACAAAAAGCAAAATATAAACGAGGGGACTTTTAAACTGTCGTAAAAATAAGGCAAGGAGTGAGCTCGGTCTCCCCTCTTTTATTACATTAGTACCGTAACGCTCGCGCTGTTCTAAAACTTGGGTATTATTAAGTCCTGCATCAGTAACATGAAAAAATGCAGCCAGCTCACTATCTGACATATGATACCAATTTTTTTGGATCGCTACGGCCCCATCTCTATGCATATTTTCTTTTTTGTTTTTTATTTTTATTCTTGTCTTTATAAGATTTAATATATTCATATATTTTATTTCTTATGCTTTATGCTATTTTATTTTGAGTATCTTGAATATTAAATACTTTTTTACTCGTAAATATTTTCCATGCCTTATGAAAAGGCACTATAGACATATAAAATTTCAAATCAATAAGGTAGCGTATCCACCAACCGAATCGACCGTAAACTCGTAGAGAGCCGTACATAAAAATAGCCCAGCCCTTTCCAATCGGCACATCAAAACCATTTGGTTTCGGTAAATACAGTGGTAGAGGAAGACCTTGTATATCAGCACTGATAATATTCGCCACTGCTCGTCCATGGTACAGCGCTGTCTGTGCCAAACCACTGTACGGTGTATCAGCAATATCACCCGCAACAAATATTTGATCACATCCCTTTGCCCGTAAATAGGCGTCGACAATAACTTTCCCTTTTTCTGTATAAAAAAATCCAGAGATATTTTGAGAACTTGCATGTGGTTGTGTTCCCGCAGTCCATATCACCGTTTTTGCACCCAGCGTCATATCTTGCAAGAACACTGTCCATGATTCATTTTTTATAAGGCTTCTATTGAGAAGCAAGTTCACTCCCAATTTACGTAAACGCGCCTCGGCACGGAGAGATACTGATTCTGGAAATTTTGAAAGCACGTGCGGACCTCGTTCTATTAAATCAATAGTAATGAGCGTTTCATTAATATTGAATTTTTTTGCAAGTTCATGCACATACTGGGCAAGTTCTCCCGTCAACTCAACGCCCGATGGACCCGCGCCAGCCACAATAAAGTGGAGCGCCAAAAGTGTTTCCTCTATTGATCCGTGGGTATGATGCTCGAAAAGTTTATGAATACGTTGTTTTAAACGTAGTGCCTCTTGTGTTGATTGAAAATTATATGATATTTCATTAACGCCCTCTATGTTAAAAAAATTATTTTGACTTCCTAGCGCAAGGAGCAAATAATCACCCGCATATACCGTACCGCTTTTGCCGGTTACTTTTTTTTCAGTGGTATTAACATGTATAATTTCATCCTGTACTACCTGCACCCCAGTAGAATCAAAAATATCACCAAGAGGAATAGCAGTACGCTCAACTGCTCCTCCTGTTGCAACACGATACAATGCGGGATAATATTCAAAATAGGTATTCTTGCTTATTAATGTAATGTCAATATTTTTTCCTAATTTTTTAGAAAGATCTAACGCAGAGCGAATACCTGCGAATCCACCTCCTATAATGAGTACTTTGGGTATGTTTACAGTTTTTTGCATATATGCCATTGTATCAAATAAATTATACAAATACTGATAGTGTATTATACTAATCAATATAAAATCATTTTTGAAAAGGGGTAATAAAAACAATCCACAAACGTCATACTCTATGAAGCGCACTATGTCACCCGAACAAGCTGTATTTTTAAAATATTATGAGGCATATAATGATGCTATTTTTCGTTTTTGCCTTACAAAAGTACGTAATCGAGATCTGGCACTTGACATCACTCAAGATACCTTTATAAAAACATGGTCCTATCTACAAAAAGGCAATACTGTAGAGAACATGCGGGCCTTTCTTTATAGAATAGCCCATAATAATATCATTGATGCTGTGCGTAAAAAACGCGAAGAATCACTTGATTCTATTTTGGAAAGTGGTCTTGATTTTGAATCACAGCGAGAATTAAAAGATATGCACAATCAAGCAGATATGACGCTTGCCCTACAGATTCTCGATACGCTGGAACCGGCAACAAAAGAACTCTTGATTATGCGTTTCTTGGACGGCTTGTCTGTAAAAGAGATAGCCGAGTTACTCGATCAAGAGGCAAATACTATTTCTGTTCGCATTCATAGAGCCCTTGAAAGTATCCAGAAACGATCAACCCCTCGACAGGCTCGGGGCAAGCAAATAAAATAATATGAAAGATTTTCAAAAAACAATAGAACAGGTGCAAGAATTTCTCAAACTTTCTCCAGAAGAAAAGTTTAGTATGCGTGAAAAAATTAGCCACGCTCTACATACTTCTTCAGCACACCCATCTCCCTACATGTTAAAACATGCTTTTCGTTTTACACAGAAATTTATTTTTCGTAGTGCTGTTGCCCTTTTAATGGTGAGTATGATTGGTGGCGCTGGTATTGTTGGAGTAAGTGCACAGGCACTCCCTGGAGACACCCTCTATACTACAAAAATAAACATAGAAGACTTACGAGCAACCCTAAAAACATCTCCTGAGTCAAAAATTGCTTTTGATATTAAAAGAACTGAATCACGATTCAAAGAAGTGCGCCAACTCGTAAAAGACGGTGCTTTTGATGAGGTTAAAAAAGATATTATTACCAAAAATATTGAAAGCCATGTAATCAGCGCAACGGAAGAGGTCAGTAAAGTTGCTTTTTCAGAACCAGAACATCACAAAGTAATTACCGAACAAATAAAAGATCAGCTTGAAAAAGAACGTGAAAGTATCATAGAATTAGCAACAGAAGAAGCTCTTGATATTCATAAAGAGCACTCTCTTGTAGAAACAAAGAGTATTCTTGCTCTTACTGAAGTTGCAAAAACAACACAAGAACAAGTAACCAAAATTGAAAAAATTCAAGATACTATTACTGAAGTTATTGAAGAGTCAAAAGAATTACCTGTAAGTGAAACCCTGCCACTTACCTCCCCAACAGATGAGGAGCTTTTGGGCGATACTTTGACGCTCGAAAATGAAACTTCTCTTCCTAGTCCAATCAGTACACCCGAGGAGGATAAGCTCTTTATTGAATCCACTCTTGCTACATTAAAAAAAGATTTAGAAAAGTTAACACGAGCGCCAGTACTACAAGAAACTCTAAGTGTTGACCTAGAGCCCCTTACCCTACTGCAATCATCCACGCCCACACCCACAACAAATATCTCTACTGATATAACCATAGCCTATGATTTGCTTATTTCAGCATATGAAAGTGGTAATTACGCTGCTGCAAAAACATTAATAAAAAAAATACATATGCTTATTGATACGTTGACTCAACCAGCGCCAACGACTCCTACAGTCACCGTACCTGTTATAGAATTACTAGAAACTCCTCCCTCACCTGTGGTGGTAACGGATGCTTCCTATCCCACTCCTACTCCTGAAATAAAATCTGAAGAAAAATCCCTTAGCTCTGTTATAAGAGCCGACAAAATAAATACCACAACTACGCAAAGATAACATAACCATTCGCTATTCTTCTTTTTCTTCCCCCTCTTGTTCCTCCTCTTGCTCCCCTTCTTTTTGTGATTCTTTTTTGAAAAACCATTCTTGAGAAAGTACTACTGAGGCAATACTTGCAAGAATGCTCGCTCCCAAAATAATCCATAACCACCATGGCATATTGAGACTGGGCGAACCGTTGGTGTTACTCTCTTGAGAAAAGAGCGCAGCTGCCGAAAGATCACTACGAATAGGTGGGGCCGTTGTAATAGTTTGTGTTTCGTTTTCTATTCCAGACTCTGTAACGCTTTCTTCTTCATCCCCCATCTCATCTTGTACCTTTTGCGCCTCTACTGCTTTTTGTCTTGCAACAGCGACAGGATCATACACATGTAATACTTTACCGTTAGGATAGAGCAGCGACGAGGTTACTTTATTATTGAGCGTGTGTAAGTGATCGAATTTTGTAATAGCCCTTGGGAAGTACCTCGTCTCTCCTGCTGGCAAATAAGTTTTTGGGGGTATACGAAAAGTGATACCCATACTTTCAATGACCCAATCAGAAATATCAAAAGAAAACTTTGTATTATTTTTAACACCTATGCCGCCATCGGATGTATACTCGACAATCTGAATATCAGGCGCATGGACTTGTATTGTTTTTTCAAAAACCATCGTAGGCTCTGTAATGATTTCACTTTTCCCGGTATACCATTCTAAAAAGACAATATAATTCCCTGGATATTCATACGTATGATGTACAGGATCATTCCAAGTATACGCATACTGCATACCGTCACCCATATTCCATACGTAATAACCTTTATTTTTTTCAGTGTCTTCTTTCATATGCCTATGCCAAGTTATCTCAACAGTGTATAGCGTCTCAACACCCGCAACAATATTCTTTTGTGTGGTCATAGCGCCCGTATAATAGGGATCAAAGTAAGGCGGCACAAGGGCATTTGATTTAGGGGGAGGTGCTGTAGTGTTACCTGTTTGTGATGTTGATGTTGTTGTCGTTGTTCCGCCACTACTACTACCAGAACCCGTTCCCGAACCCGAACTTGTTCCTGTTCCTGTAGTACCATTATCAGTAGTAGTAGATTGCGTTGGTGTATGATTATTTTGAGCACCAGGCGTTACGCTCCCTACAGCCCATGATGCATTATGTAATTGGAGTGTATCTCCGGTACCATCAGCTGCTGGATCTGCGGCGTACGTATATGCATCAACAGTAACTACATTTTCATCAATCATTGCGATCAACTCGCCCGTATTATTTAATGAAAACGCACTATCAAAAAGTAATCCCGTATAATTAGGATATGCCAATAAAAAGTTAGCAGGATTATCTGCAATAATAGCAAACAACCCAGCACCGATCTGTGCGCCACCTTGAAATTCATTAACTCTATGATTTACACCATTTTCTAAAAGTTTCCACGCGGTCAAATTAATTCCTGATGCCGAAGTATTTTGTACTTCTACCCATTCATAGCCACCATCGGCCCCCGCAGGATCGTACATAATTTCAGAAATAATGACTTGCGCATGCGTAATGCAGGGAAAAATCAGGTAACAAAAAAACGCAAAAAAGAATGTTTTCATAAGTCTTCAAAACGTATGATTATATTATGATAATAATTGACGGAGCACGTCCTCAGGCACTTCTTTTATGTTTGGAGTAGAAGGGGCCTCTGTCTGCGCAGAGTCATGGTTATTATATGTATCTTTCGTTTTAGAATCAAGGGGCGGCGGAGGTGTTGCTTCTTGTTCTGTTTTAGCACGTCTAATAATCTCTTGTAGGGCATTTAAACTTTCTTTACTTGCGTCTTTATGTGCACTATGTACAGAGGGTGCTTTGTTTTTATTCTGAGCATTCTGAATAAATGATTCCGGTTTCTTTTCTTCTTTTTTATTTTTAAATTCTTTTACTTCTTTGATTTCTTTGAGTACACCAATAGTTGCCACATTATTGCGATTATCTAAAAGGGTTTTTAAATCAGTTTGAGATGAAGTCGGGGTTGAGCGCTCTTGCCTATCAGATGCCTTACTTTCTGAAACCATGTGGGTGATAGATTTTTCTACAACCACTGGTGCTGGCGATAGAGAAACCGTTGGCTTGTTCTGGAAAGCATCTTTTTTATTGGGTAGGTGTGTCGTGGGCGTAGGTTTTTTAGGCGCCGATGATGGTGTTGCTATGTGCGTTGTAGGCACCCATTGCTTTGTTCCTGTTACTGGTTTTGTCTCACTACTTTTTTTGCCATAGGTAGGCTTTTCTGGTTGGCGCTCAACATATTCCCGTTGTGGAGCAGCAAAAACTCCCGCAACACGCTCTGTCTTTTGTTCTTCGCCTTTTTCTAGACTACTAGGATCAGTCCATACTGCGCCCGTTGCTTCTACCTCTGCGCGTTTTTTGACTAAGTATTCTTGATGTTCAAGTTGTTTTTTATTTGGAATAGGATTGAACCATTCCTCAACGCTCGCCTCAACATCTTCGCGCCTGCGTGCATAGAGTCTACGAGAATTATGAAAAACTTCTTCTTTTACTGATACTTCAGGTGTTTTTACAGGGGGCAAGGTAGTGGCCGAAAAACCACGCGTGGTCATACCGTCTACAGAAAGCTTCAAATAAATCTGCGCAAATCCAAGATTAATAATATCTTGTTGTACAAATTCGGGTGCAAACTCTTGCTCAAAGATTTCAGCATCTTGCGGACCAATACGGAATACAATCATGGTGCCCACGTTTCCAAAAATAGCATCACGCACGGTTTCGGGTACTTGGGCGACGAACTGGTGGGCCATCGTAAGACCCAGTTTATATTTACGCGCCTCTGACAACACATCGGCAAAAGAATCATTCGCAAAGTTTTGAAACTCATCGGCATATAAATAAAACGAGGGCAAATCTTTCATTTGCTCTTCGGTGAATTCTGCGCGACTCATCGCTGCCAAATATACACTCGTAGAAAACAAACTTCCCAAGAGCTGCGCGTTTTGTTCACCCAAGAGCCCCTTGGAAAAGTTCGCCAGAATAATTTTCTTACTATCCATAGCCTTGCGCAAATCAAAAGAAGATCTCGGCTGTCCAATGATATTTCTAATGATGGGATTCGATGTAAACTGTCCAATTTTATTTTGAACGGCTGCCCCCGCCTCGCGACGGTATTTATCATCCCATGTTGCATATTCATCAATCCAAAACGATCGCACCGAAGGATCGCGCAAATTATCAACAATAATTTTACGGTAGTCCTTATCCGTCAGCACACGATTAAAACCAAGAAGTGTTGCATCAGGATATTCCAAAAGCGCCAAAAGCACGTTCTGTGTAATATATTCCATACGCCCCGAAAAGGCATCTACCCAGATCTTTTTCATAACGGACAAAATGCCGTTTGCAGCATGGTGACGTTTATCAGGTCCTGGATCCTCTAGAATATTAAAGGCGATAGGATATCCAACATCAAAGGGCGCGAAATAGATAACATCATTAATACGACTTTCTGGTACATAATCCAACATTTTTTCAGCTGAGGCACCGTGGGGATCGAGGAAGGCCAAGCCATTGCCATTTAAAATATCCTGAGCAATCATGTTTTCCAACACCGTTGACTTTCCTACTCCGGTTTTTCCAATAACATAGACATGCTTTAATCTGTCTTTTGCCTTGATACCAAAACGCTTCCGTTCGTTACGGAAATCAGTTTCAGCAAAATATGTAATTGCAGCAGGATCTTCACGCATACGTATATTCCAAATTATAGCATTAAATTGAGATTAGTTTAAAACTTTTACAAGACTTTTGAAGAGGCGCTCTCAATAAAGTCTTGCATAAGACCTGCATACGTATCTATACATAACCTTAATTCAGGGGTAAATATTTCAGGAACTTTTTGCATTTCTAAGCGAAGTTCATCGAGGCCATAAAATAAAACACCCTTTGCCTCCTTATCAACGGGTCGTATACGACCATTATAGAAACCAAAATATATGTGTGATCTATTTGCAATAACGATCTTTTCTTGATTTATAATTTTATCAAAAAGAAAAATCTTTGTATCGAGGTGCTTTACAATAGCAATGGTTTCTAAATACTTGTTTAGTAACATATATGTTTTTCGAAAATCATCTTCGTTACGAAGTACTATAGAAGGTGTTTGTAATTCTTGAACAGTTTCAACCATGACCACATATTCTTCGTTATCACCATACGTAATATGCCCACCAATTGATTTGTCTAACAAACCTGGGTTATGACGCTTGTCAAAAGATCTTTTCTGAATAATTAATTCGCCCTCAGTATTAAAAATAAATATATTTACCACATCTACTGCTCTGCTTGGTTTTCCTGTTTCCTTAAAAACTTTAATTTGCTCATCATAAAAATCACCACGATCCATAGGAATTAATACATCTGGATTATCAAGCATATATGTTTTTACTATTTCAGCCATAACAAATATTTGCTATATGTCACTCTTCCTCTTCCACTCATACGCAACCAGTGCTGCAGAAACCGAGGCATTCAGCGACTCAACCTGATGATTCATAGGAATACTAATCGTGTGATCGCACTTTTCCAGAGTCAGATGCCGAATACCCGTACCCTCACTCCCCACTACAAAGGCAACGGGGCTATCATGCACATAATCAAAAAGAGATGTTGTTCCCTCGCCGGTAATGCCGTAAATCCAAAACTTTGATTTTTTTAAGAGTTCTATTGCCTGATTCACATTACCCACGCGTATCACCGGAATATGCATAATTGCTCCCGCTGAGGTTTTAAATACTGTTCCAGTTACGGGAGCTTGTCTATGTTCTGGTAGTAACACCGCTGCCATACCCGCCGCGGCCGCAGTGCGAATAATAGCGCCGACATTATGGGGATCCTGCACCTCGTCCAGTATCATAACCGCAGGGTTCTTTTCGAGATCAAGACTACTCAACCAGTCAGGGAATTCGGTGTAAGGAAAGTACTTTAACTCGGCAACAACTCCTTGATGATGAGCATCCTTGCCCACTAAATCAGTTACTTTCTTTTCTGAAAAATTACTCATCGGAATTTTATGTTTATGCGCTAATTCCCTAATCTCTTGTAGGTTACTGTCCTGCTGTGCTGAATCACTGATAAAGATATGGTTCACCATACTTGGCTGACTGTGTATAACCTCAACAATAGGCTTTTTACCAAAAATAGTAAGTTTTGATGATTTGTTTATTTTATGCATATGTTTTGAGTATAGCAGTTTTTAAAAATAAAAAACAACGTTAGGAAACGTTGTTTTTTAGAAAAATATCTCTATACCTATTATGACAACACTACAGCGGGTGATTTCATTATTGTTCTGCGTATGCGCATATTTTTATTTTGAGTGTTGTTTACTATGGTTACTATCATTTCTATTTGCGCCTGAGTAAGTCCCAGTCCAGCAAACGTATCTGCGGTTACCATCATGGCCTGAGCTGATGGAACAGAGGTGATAAGAAAGGCAAAACCAAGTACTGTTGTTATAAAAAATTTCTTAA
>CAZYBJ010000009.1:0-11963 GCA_964645325.1 uncultured Candidatus Saccharibacteria bacterium | reverse complement strand
GGGATGTTTTTTGAAAGTGCTTCGCGGGTGCGTGGTCCAAAATAGCCTTGAGCGGGGGTGATGTTCATTGCCTTTTGATATTCAATAAGGGCCTGTTGAGTAAGGGGACCAAAGTATCCCGTAGCGCCTTTTTCGGCAAGGTTTATTGCAGAAGGGCCTTTCTTTTCTATAATCAGAATGTTTTGTAACAGGCGTACCTGCTCGCCCTTATTGCCGAGTTTGAGGTTTTGCGTTGGGAGGGTGGGCGCAGGAAGTGTGGGTTTTTCTGGTAGCGGTGTCGCGACAGTAGATGGCGGCGTTGTATGGGTAAGGCGTGGAAAAGGATTGACGGCCCCGGTCTTTGTATAGATACCGAAATGGAGATGCGTTGGTCCGTTACTGGCATTGCCAGAATTTCCTACAGTACCAATAACATCACCCACGGCAAGCATTTGTCCTTCGAAAAGATTTGGTGCCACAGTATCTAGATGTGCGAAATAAAAAACCTCGCCCCCTGGATTTGCAGTATAAACCAATGTGCCGCCATGTGCCGTGCCGTACCTAATGCGCTTTACTACCGCAGGTGTTGGAGAAATTACTGGCGTACCACGATTGGCCATAATATCGATACCTTCGTGAGTGCGCCCTTGCGAGCGTGCATCACCCCACGTATCTACAAGATCTTCTACGGGAATAGTGGGTACGGGATTGATAAAACTTTGTACTGCAGTTACATCGAGTGATTCTATGCTTGCGCGTATATCCGCGCTAAAACGCATGCCCCCGTAGGGATTTTGGCTGTCATTGTGCGCATAGGTAACGCTAGGAAAAGTAATAGAAATAATAAAAGCAACAAGTAAAAAAATAACCTGCACTTTTAATTTTTTATGGTAAACTGGAACTATCATGAAAAGATTTTTTATTATCAGTATAATTATAATAGTACTTGGGATTGTATATTTCGGAATATAAAAAGCATACACCAATCAATAGAAAAAGAATAGTACCATTATTTTTTAATAAACATTGTATTTTACTATTAAATTATATGCCACCTGCAGAATCAGAACAAATCAAAGAACTACATACCCAGCTAGTAAAATCAAACGCATTGTCATTGAAGGCATACTTTTTGCGAGGCATTGTATATGGTATTGGTGCTGCTATTGGTGCGACGTTGTTCACAGTATTCTTGCTGGGACTGATAACTCGCTTTGTTGGGCGCTTTGTTGATGCACCACCGGAACAGCAGGCCGAACAGGTGAATACGATTATTAAAAATATAGGACTTACCTATTAAAAAAGAATGTGTTAGAATGAAGACAAGAAGGGAGGCGCACGTAGTTTCTCCTTCTCTTATTTTTATTTATTATTTTATTTTACTTAATTTATTATTTATGAAAAAAAATACACTTATCGCGGGACTTTTAGTGGTTGGTATGGGATTTGGTGTTATGGCCAGTGGAGTAGGTGCAATGGATTTGGCATCATTAACTGCAGAACAAAAGGTAAAACTAGAGGCAGCAATGAAAACACAAGACCCTGCAATGATTAAAGCAACAATGGAAGGATTTGGTTTTGAGATGCCATCAGTAGAAGACATGCAAGAAAAAAAAGATGGAGAACCAAAAGGAGAGCTCAAGGGAGAGATGAAAGGAGAGGTAAAAGCTAACATGCCTATGAAAATAGATGGAGAACACAAGGACGAGATGGGTTTTGGAAAGTTAACCGATCTTCAAAAACAAAAATTGCAAGATTTGCGCGCTATGGGAAATAAAGAAGCGTTGTTAAATGCCATGAAAGAATTCGGTGTTCCCCTAAAGACTGCAGATGAATTAGAAATAATCAAAGCAGAGCGTAAAGAAAAAATGATCGAAGTAAAATCAGCAATCAAGGAAAATAATTATGATGATTTTGTTGAGGCAGTGCAGGGAACGCCATTTGCAGATAAACTTGATCAAGCAACTTTTGAAACCTTGGTAAAGGCAGAGGAGTTGCGTGAAGAAGGGAAGTATAATGACGCAGCGTTGTTGGTTAAGGGATTGGGCATGGGCATGATGCACAAAGAATTTAATAAAAAATTTGTTCGTCAGAATTTATCAGCAGAAGATAAAGAGTTAGCTCAGAAAGCAAAAGAACTGATACAAACAGGTGATGTGGTAGGTGCTCAGGAAATCTTCAGTGATTTAAAAGAAAAATATGCAGCAGAACTCTTGATTGCTCCGAAACGATTTTCTTTGTTTGGTTGGTTGAAGAAGGCTCGATAATTGTTGTATAATAGTCAGTGTGAGTAGGTCGAGCAATCTTATAAATAATTTTTATTCTCTACATATATGGCAAAAGGAATGGGTGCTAAAAAAGAAGTAAAGAAACCAAAAAAAGCAGCTAAAAAATAAAGCTTTTAAGCAAACACAAAAACCCCTGCAAGGGGTTTTTGTGTTTTTGAAATGCTTTACTTTCACAAACTTCAATGTTACTATCACTGTATATCGGAGTACCGCGTAGAGTTCTCCTTTTTATTTATTCACATCTGCGCGAGTACGGAACAACTCCTACTCTTAATTAACTATAATTATTTTTTAATTATAGAGCTTTTACGAGCTATTGTTACTATTTATGCAAAATTCTCATACACGAGGGGGCGCCTCAACGGGTCCCCGTCAACGTTCATCTGCCTCATCGTCATCATCTCGACCTCGATCAGGCGCACCGTCACGTTCACGTGACTATGTACCATCGTCATCATCACGTCTTTCGGGTGGTGCCCGGCCTGCGGGTGGTTTTCGTGGCGCTTCCAGTTCTTCTTCTGGTCGTCCGAGTCGATCATACAACTCTGCGCCATCACGTGGTGGCAGGGGAGGCGGAGCCCAGCACCGTACGGTGCTGGGTGGACGTGGGGGCGGATTTAAAATGAAATATTTTTCTGATATTTCTGTATTTATCAATAAAGCAAAAACCGGCGTTACAAAAGAAGTAAAACACGTACCCACGCATCAGAGTTTTGCTGAATTCGGATTTCGTCCAGAACTGGTAAAAAATATTATTGATAAAAAATATTCCGAACCAACACCTATTCAGGATCAAATTATTCCCCATGTCATGAAACACGTTGATGTGGTGGGGCTCGCTAATACGGGAACGGGAAAGACAGCGGCATTTTTACTTCCCCTGATTCACAAAATATTAAACGATAGAACTCAGCAGATTTTGATTCTTGCGCCAACACGTGAGCTTGCTCTCCAAATTGATGAGGAGTGTAAAGGCTTTGCCCGTGGCATGCGCATACATTCGGTAGTATGCGTGGGTGGTATGAGTATTGTGCCTCAAATGCGTCAACTACATAATCAGCATAATATTATTATAGGCACCCCAGGGCGTGTGATGGATTTGATGCGCCGCGGAAATATTCATTTAGAAACTTTTCATACTATTGTGTTGGATGAGGCGGACAGGATGCTCGACATGGGATTCATTCACGATATGCGCTTTGTAATGTCACATATGCCAACGAAGCGCCATACGCTATTTTTCTCGGCAACGATGTCTAATGATATTAAAGTATTAGTGAAAGATTTTTTGCGTGATCCCATAACGGTGTCAGTAGTACAGCAAGCAACGTCTAAAAATATTGATCAAGATGTGATTCGTTACGGTACTGAAGAAAATAAATTTACTGAGCTCTGTAGAGTCCTTGAAGCGCATCCAAAACAAAAAATCCTGATCTTTGGACGCCAAAAGCATGGGGTAAAAAATCTAGAACGTGATTTGATGAACAGAGGATTTTCTGCTGATTCACTGCATGGTAATAAAACTCACGCGCAGCGTGTGCGGGCTATGGAAAAGTTTAAGGAGGGTAGAGTATCTATATTAGTTGCTACTGACGTTGCGGCGCGTGGACTTGATATTAAAGGGATTCATTTGGTGATTAACTACGAGCTTCCTGAATCTCATGATGACTACGTACATCGCATTGGCCGTACTGGTCGCGGTGAACATCAGGGTAAGGCACTGACGTTTATAAAGTAGGTAAAATTTATAACGTTTATTCCCAGACGTCAACCCATTGTTACTTACCCCATCTATCGTTACAATAGGGGTCTATTATTAGTAATTTCATGATTATATCTTTTATATCTATGCAAAAATTACAACCACTTGCTGATCGAGTTATTATACGAGCAACTAGTCTCGAATCAGTTACTACATCAGGAATTATTATTCCCGAAAGCGCCAATCCAGAAAAACCCCAAGAAGGCACTGTTGTTGCGGTTGGTCCAGGACGCATTGATGATTCAGGCAAGTTGATTACCCCAAAAGTAAAAGAAGGTGACAGAGTACTGTTTTCAAAATACGTACCTGATGAAATAAAAATAGACGGCGAAGATTACTTGGTCGTTCGCGAAGATTCTATTCTTGCTATTATTAATTAATTATCTTTTTTATATATGGCTAAAAAAATTCTTTTTGATGACGAGGCACGCAGTGCTTTAAAACGCGGTATTGATATTGCGGCGAACGCAGCAAAGGTAACTATTGGCCCACGCGGACGTAATGTGGCGCTGGATAAGGGTTATGGCAGTCCAACAATTACGAATGATGGTGTTTCTATTGTGAAAGAAATTTCACTTGCTGATAAATTTGAAAATATGGGCGTAGAAATTGTAAAAGAGGTTGCCACCAAAACAAACGACGCTGCAGGTGACGGCACCACAACAGCAACTGTCCTGTTACAGGCAATTGTGGACGAGGGTATGCGGCATATGCAATCAGGTCTCGAGGTTATGGGCATCAAACGTGGCATAGAATCAGCCAGTCATGATGTTATAGAGGCGCTCCAAAAAAATTCCAAAAAGATTTCCAGCGCGGAAGAGATCAGGCAAGTAGCTATTGTGTCATCAGAATCAGAATCGCTGGGAACTATTATTGCTGAAACGATTGAAAAAGTAGGACAAGATGGTGTTGTTACGGTTGAGGAATCACAGGGCTTTGATATGACCTCTGAAGTAGTGGAGGGTATGCAATTTGATAAGGGATATATTTCGCCTTATATGATTACTGATGCAGAGCGTATGGAGGCGGTGTATCAAAACATCTCTCTATTGCTTCTTGATAAGAAGTTGAGCTCTATAAAAGAAATTTTGCCTTTTCTTGAAAAGTTTACTGCTGGTGGACAGAAAAATTTGGTGTTAATTGCTGATGATGTTGATGGTGAGGCGCTGACTACTTTTGTAATTAACAAATTACGTGGCGCGCTGAACGTGTTGGCTATTAAGGCCCCAGGGTTTGGTGATAGAAAGAAGGCACTCCTCGAAGATATTGCTGTGTTGACTGGTGCTACAGTGGTGAGTGAAGAAAAAGGTATGAAATTGGATGAGATGGATATCGACGTTTTAGGAAGTGCACAGAAAGTTATCGCTACCAAAGACATCACTACTATTATCGGTGGTAAGGGTAATAAAGAAGATATAGCGGCGCGTGTACAGCACATGAAGGCACAGCTACCCAACATTACCTCGTCATTTGATAAGGAAAAACTAGAAGAGCGCATTGCAAAATTAACGGGAGGTGTTGCGGTTATTCGTGTTGGAGCGGCTACTGAAACAGAAATGAAGTATCTAAAACTGAAAATAGAAGACGCGGTGAGCGCAACGAAAGCAGCCATAGAGGAAGGTATTGTTGCGGGTGGAGGGTCTGCACTCGTGCAAGCGGCGATGATGGTAAAAAAAGAATTTTCTGGAAAAGATTTTGCTACGCGCGAAGAGGAAATTGGCTACCAGATTATTTTAAAAGCATGTGAAGCGCCCCTGCGCCAGATTGGCATTAATTCGGGCAAGGGTGATGGTTCAGTGGTTGTTGAAAAAGTGCGCGAGCTTGGTATGGCGGGAGGATATAATTCTATCACTGATACGTATGTTGTAGATATAATACAGGAGGGCATTATTGATCCGGTAAAGGTTACCCGTTACAGTTTGATGAACGCTGCCTCTGCCGCAGGAACACTACTGACAACACAGGTTGCCATTGCTGAGGATGTTACAGAAAAAACTGGCAATGACATGTCTGCCTCTATGGGTGCTGGTATGGGAATGGGTGGGGGTATGGGATTTTAATATAAAATCTTCCAATAGATTATTATGACCAGTATCATCATCAAAACCCCAGAGCAAATCGCCCATATTCGCGAGGCGGGGAAGCGCTTGGCCCTTGTCGTACAAAAAACAGCACAGATGGTCTGTCCTGGTATTTCAAAAGCGGAGCTCGACGCCTACGCAGAAAATCTTATTCGTGAGATGGGGGATGAACCTGCATTTCTGGGCTATCAACCCGACGGCGCAGATAGACCTTTTCCCTGTACTCTGTGTATTTCGGTAAATGAAGAAGTGGTGCATGGCCTTTCTTCAGATCGTATTTTGGTAGAGGGTGATATTATTACTATAGATTGTGGTATTAATCATAAGGGATTTTTTGCTGATCATGCTGTTACGGTTGCTGTTGGTACTATCAATCCTGAATTGCAAAAGTTATTAAACATAACACGCGAGGCTTTGCGTATAGGAATAGACGCTATTAAACCAGATGGGCATGTGGGCGATATTGGATATGCAATAGAGAAGTTTGTTGCGGGCAGATATGGCATTGTACAGAATCTCGCAGGGCACGGTGTTGGAATTGCCATACATGAAGATCCCTATATACCGAATTATGGTAGATCAGGCACAGGTGCAAAATTACAACCCGGTATGGTTATTGCTATAGAGCCTATGCTGAATATGGGTACGCATAAAGTTATCTTACAAAAAGACGGCTATACGTTTATTACCGCTGACAAGAAGCCCTCGGCGCATTTTGAGCATACAGTTCTTATTAATGATGAAGGGAGAGGAGAAATATTGACGGCAATATAAGTAAAACTTTATAAATCTTTCATAACTTTATAAAGTTTCTTCACAAGAATATTTATAATTTTTCAGGTATAATAGAGACTTATATGGATCCCATCAATCCAAGTGCGCTCTTCGAGCAGAATATCCAAAATCTTTCCAACCCAGCAGAAGAGGTTGCTTTTCTGCGTGAACGCCTGAATCAATTAGAAGCATCTATAGGTGTAATGCAACCAGGAATTTCACTAGAAGAGCAAAAAGAAGCAGTGGCAGAGCGATTGATAGACGCCTATCACGAGGTTCCTGGTGTACAGGTACTCAACAAAGAGCACGCAATGTCGCAGGCAGAAGTTCAAGAAATTTCACTTAACCTAGAACCCGAAGAGCATGATACCCAAATGGAATATTTGTATAGCCTCATGATAGAGCGCGGTATTAAAAACGCATTGACGATTCTGGATCAGATGCATAATTCGCATCTTACTGATGATTTCCACCGATTTTTAGTGCAGTACTTATTATCAGTAGGTGATATTCCAGGAATGACTCAAAAAAATGAATTATACAAACCACTGCACATAGCACTCTATGAAGTTTCATTGCCACGCCCAGAACAAGAGGAGCGCCGCACCTTTAAAGAGTTTATTTCCATGATGGAACAATTTTATGCAGGTATGCAATCAGTAGCAACGGGGGCAAATCCTGATAAAGATTATTATACGTTAGAACTTGCCCTCGCAAGTGGTACGGATCAGGTGGTATTTTATGCAGGTATCCCTCATGATAAGGTTGATTTGTTTGAGAAACAGGTAATTGCGCTTTTCCCACATGCGCGCGTGGAACCAGTCCCCAATGACTACAATATTTTTTCTGATGGGAATATTTCTGTTGCGGCACATGGCGAGCCAACGGGCAAAGAGGTACTCCTCATGCGTACGTATGATCAATTTGAAACCGATCCTATTGATGTGGTATTGAATGTGTTTTCAAAACTCGATACTCATAGCGAGGGTGCAGCACTACAGTTTGTTATTGCCCCTGCTGGAGATCGTTATATAAAAGAATACGGCAAAGTACTCGACAAGGTACGCAAGGGCGAAAAGCTATCAGATGCCCTAAAAGAAAAAGATTTCTTTGGTGATGCAGCGGATTTTATTTTCTCTGGAGGAAAAAAGAAAGACGAAGAAAAGAAACCAGAAGATAAAATAGTTGATCAAACGGCCGTAGAAAGTATAGTAAAGAAACTTAGTAATGCCATTGTCGAGGTAAATGTGCGATGTGTGGTATCTGCGCCTAGTGAAACGAGGGCAAAAGATATTCTGCGTGAAATCACCTCTGCCTTTAATCAATTCACCGAGCCACAGGGAAACGGCATCGCCTTTAAAGAAATTCATCGCAAGCGTCTAGAAGATTTTCTCAAAGATTTTTCTTTCAGAATTTTTGATCGCCATGAGCTTTTTCACATGAATATCAAAGAGCTTGCAACCCTGTATCATTTTCCTGCGCTTGCCGAGTCTGCGCCACAACTAAAACAAGCTCAGGCTGCAACAGCGCCCGCACCCTTGGATATGCCACAAGAGGGAATTTTGTTGGGCTATAACATTGATAGAGGAAGAAAAGTAGAGGTACACATGATGCCTCAGGACCGTCTACGACACTTCTATGTTATAGGACAGACCGGTACGGGTAAGTCAGGAACCCTCTTGGGTATGGTGCAACAGGATATGAAAAATGGTGACGGTCTGTGTTACATCGACCCCCATGGATCTGATGTACAAACTATTTTATCGTGGGTGCCAGAGGATCGTATTGACGATGTTATTTATTTTGATCCAGGGTATATGGCACGGCCCATGGGACTGAACATGTTGGAATTTGATCCAACGCGCCCAGAACAAAAGACTCTTATTATTGATGAGTTGATGGGAATATTCAATCAGCTCTTTGATATGCAGGCGCAGGGCGGTGCGATGTTCCAACAGTACTTTAAAAACTCGGCATTTCTGGTTATGGAACATCCTGAATCTGGCAATACACTGTTGGAGATTACGCGTGTATTGGGCGATGAAAGTTTTCGTAAAATGAAAATGCAACATTGTAAAAATCCTATTGTACGCCAATTCTGGATCAATGCTGAAAAGACAACAGGGGATCAGTCTCTGGCAAACTTTGTGCCGTATATTTCATCAAAGTTCGACCCGTTGATTTCTAACGAGATCTTGCGACCGGTAATTACCCAAGAAAAAAGTGCATTTAATATTCGTGAGATTATGGATAACAAGAAAATCTTGTTAGTAAATCTTTCAAAGGGGCGTTTGGGTGAGTTGAATGCGAACTTACTTGGTTTGATATTGGTGGGTAAGATTCAGATGGCGGCCCTTGGACGCGCCGATAGTCATGGGAAAGATTTTCCACCATTTTATTTATATATTGACGAGTTCCAAAACGTTACCACACCGTCTATTGCATCTATTCTTTCAGAGGCGCGTAAATATAAATTATCACTCAATGTTGCTCACCAGTTCTTGGCGCAGCTGGATGATAAAATTAAAAACGCCGTTATGGGTAACGTGGGTTCTATGCAGATTTTCCGTATTAGTTCCGAAGACGCCAAGACAATCGAACCACGTGTTGCGCCTGTCTTTACCGCGTCAGATATTATGAAACTCGATAACCGTAATGCCTATATGTCGATGCTTATTAATGGTAGACCAACACAGTCGTTTAATATCATTACTCCTGATTGGCCAAAGCAAAATAAAGACATTGTAGAGCCAATCAAAGAAATGTCGTATCTGAAATATGGTCGCCCACGCAATGAAGTAGAGGCTGAAATCATGGCCAAGTATGACCAAATGGGTGGGGAGTAGATTAAAAGATTGATATTTTTTTCTTTTCCGCTATAATGAATTCATTAGTGGCTTAGGCCTCCGAGAAAGCTCCCATACGGGGGCTTTCGATTTTAGAGCATATTTTTTAATTTCTCCTTAATTTTTTGAAAATCGGATACAGAAATGGATCCCGTTTTTCGTAATAATCTTTTGGTACTTATTGTTTTTATTTGTGACAGCACAACGCATGACTTTATTGATCCATGTTCCAATAGGTAACAATAAGGATTGTTCTTTGTTTGAGTGGTAAGGGGAAGTGCCCAAATCATTTCGCTGTTGAATTTTTTAATAATAATCATGGGGCGCTCAAAATTATCATGTTTACCATTTGATTCAACTCCAATATTTAATCCAGTGGAACACCACCAAATTTCACGTTCGTGAAAAAACAAATCTTTGTTAATGATTTTTTCATCAATTATTTTCTTTTCACTATTCCAGCTATCAAAATCCTTATTCATAAAGCACATAAAACAGTATCTTCACATACTGTATGATCATACTAACATTTACCTGAGTTACTTTCTAGAGCTAGAGCAAGAAGTTGAAATCATGGATAAGTATGATTTGATGGATGGGGAGTAGATGAATTGGTTTTTTTAGAATCGAACCACTTTACATCTCCTTAATAATTGCTAATATCAACGGTATATTATGAATTAACATGCTGTGAGAAACACAGCGTTTCCGATATTAGTATGAAAAAAGAACGAACATACGTGATGATTAAGGTTGATGGGGTACAACGCTCACTGGTGGGCGAGATTATTGGTCGTTTTGAACGTGCGGGACTTAAAATAGTTGGTATCAAGATGTTTACTCCTGATCGCGCACGTGCTACTGAGCACTACGGCAAAGACGACGCTTGGTATGAACGCAAGGGTCAAATTATGATAGAGAATCTAAAAGCTGCGGGTAAGCCTGTAGAAAAAGAAGCAATAGAATACGGACGAGACATTATTAAAGTAGTGTTGGATTATATTGTTGCTGGTCCTGCAGTTGGTTTCGTACTCGAGGGTCATCAGGCAGTTGCCATCGCCAAGAAATTGGTGGGAGGTACAGAACCCTTGACTGCTGATGTGGGAACCATTCGTTCTGACTTTACCTTGGACTCGTATCAAATGGCCAATGCTGATAGCCGATCGGTGCGCAACCTTATCCATTGTAGTGGGGAAATAGACGAGGCAGAAAAAGAAATTAAAATCTGGTTCAATGATAATGAATTGGTAAATTATCGCCATATTAACGAGGCGATGCTCTACGATGTAAACATGGATGGGATCTTGGAATAATTATCAGACACAAAAAACCGCATAGACTTGGCGGTTTTTTGCTAAAATAACATTTAGAGCTATAATCGTACAATACATATCTATATGAAACAACCACGCCAAGAACAAACATTTGTATTGATCAAGCCTGATGCGGTACGTAAGGGCCTCATTGGTGAAATAATTCGTCGTTTTGAACAGCGTGATTTGAAGGTGGTGGCATTGGAAATGTTTCAACCCACGTTTGATGATATTGATAATCATTATTCCAAAGATGAAAAATGGATTACGCGCCTTGGTGAAAAGGCACTCTCTTCTTTTGCAGAAGTTGGTTGGGATATTAAGGAAACATTTCATACTGATGACGCAAAAATCATTGGTCCTCAGGTGCGCGGATGGCTCATAGAATATCTCAGCTCTGCACCGTTGGTGAAAGTTATCATAGAAGGAGCTCATGCGATTAGTATGGTGCGTAAAATTATTGGGCCTACAATGCCGTATCGTGCAGATATGGGTACGATTCGTGGGGATTTTTCTAATGACTCGCCCGCACTTGCTAATCGTGAAAAGCGCGTACTCTATAACGTTGTTCATGCATCAGAAGATCAGGACGAGGCAACCCATGAAATACAGCATTGGTTCGGCAAAGACTTTTCTGGTTTTAGTTACAAGAGATTTGGGGTGGATGAGTAACTCCGTTGCTTCGACAGGCTCAGCAACCGTTCGGTATTGTGCCCAATTATTATTGTATCGCCGAAACGTGGTATTCATAATCGAATTGAGTTGCCACTTTTCGGCGATATGATTTTTACTTTGCAACGTTATCCAACGGTCGTTGAGCTTGTCGAAACGACAGATGGGAGGTCTTTTTTGAAAAAGCCCTATTTCATGCTACACTACAACTACGGCAGCTGGGGTAACTAAGGAATTACAACACCTTT
>CAZYBJ010000008.1:0-12602 GCA_964645325.1 uncultured Candidatus Saccharibacteria bacterium | reverse complement strand
CAAGCGCCGCATGCCTTTCCGTCGCGTGATCAAACAAGCTATTGAGAAAGTAATGCTCGCCAAAGGGGTAAAGGGATGTCGTATCGCAGTATCAGGATTGATCGGTGGATCAGCATCTATGTCCCGCAGTGAAAACATCAAAAGGGGTGCAGTACCTTTGCAGTTTATTCGTGCAGATATTGATTACGCGTCACTGAATGTCACCGGACATGGTATCGGTATTAAAGTCTGGGTGAACATGGGCGATTCACTGGAATTAAAAAAAGAAGTTAAAAAATAATTTTTTATTTATGTTGTTTCCTAAAAAAGTTAAATATCGACGTTGGCAAACCGACCGCAAGAATCCTGCAAAAATGGGTGTTGAGACACGTGGTATTAATATTCAATTTGGTTCACATGGTTTGAAGTCAACGGGACAAGCACGCATTACTTCACGTCAAATTGAGGCAGCTCGTAAGGCATTGACCCGCACGGTAGGAAAGCTTGGTAAATATTGGATTAGAGTATTTCCCGATCGACCCTATACACAAAAAGCAGCTGAAGTAGGTATGGGTAAGGGTAAGGGTCATCCCGAAGGATATTGTTTTGAAGTACTTCCAGGTCGCGTTCTCTTTGAAGTAGACAACTTACCCGAAGAAATTGCACGCGAGGCGCTACGCAAGGCCGGAACAAAACTTCCTATGACCAGTAAAGTAGTTGTTCGTGGAGAAGTGCGATAATAAAATATTTTATAAAATTTATGTCAAAAAAGATTGATATCACAACAAAAGACGAAGCAGAACTTACCAAGCAATTGGGTGCTTTTCGTGAAGAATTACGTACGGCTCGGTTTGCATTGGGTGCTGAGGGTAAAAATACCAAGGCAAAACGCACTCTGCGTCGCAATATTGCACGTATTTTAACTGAATCGGGTAAACGCACTCGACAGGGCGCATAAGCTCGTGTAGTATGGCCTCTATAAGATAATCAGCATATGAATAAAGATAACACCAACAATAAAAAAACAATCAACTCAGATACAGCGCCACTCGTAGTACAAAAAAAGGTATTGCGCGGTACGGTAGTTTCTGATGTTATGAATAAAACAGTAGTGGTAAAAGTAGAGCGCTTTGTAAAACATCCTAAATATCACAAATTTCAAAAAATGAGTAAGAAATATAAGGCGCACGACGAACTAAACCAATACAAAATAGGTGATGTTATTGATATTATTTCATGTCGTCCTTTGTCAAAGGATAAGCATTTTACAGTGGTAACTACTAATAACGCATAATATATGATTCAAGCTGGCACACGAGTAAAAATTACAGATAACAGTGGCGCACGTACCGGGCAAGTCTTCAAGGTACTTGGTGGTTCAAAGCGTCGTTATGCAAGTTTGGGCGATTTGGTGGTACTTTCTATTAAGACAGCAGAACCTAACAAGCAAGTAAAAAAGAAGGCAGTAGTGCGTGGTGTAGTAGTGCGTCAGACCAAAGAATACGGTCGCAAAGACGGATCCTATATTCGTTTTGATGACAACGCAGTCGTAATTATCGATGGTAAGGGCGAACCGATTGGTGGTCGTATTTTCGGACCGATTCCACGTGAAATTCAGGAACGTGGATACCAAAAAATAGCATCACTTGCCCCAGAGGTTATTTAATATATTTTATTTTTATTTTATGAGTATTAGAAAAGATGACAATGTGCGCGTACTTACTGGCAAGGACAGGGGCAAAACAGCCAAGGTACTCAAAGTATTTCGTAAAGAAGATAAGATTCTTCTCGAGGGGATTAATTTGAAGAAAAAATATACCAAAAAGCGCGGTACGGTGCCAGGAACCAGTATAGAAGTTGCAACACCTATTCATATTTCAAATGTTGCTCCAACGACTTCTGCTGCTTCTAAAACAAAAAAAGTTGTTAAAAAAGCTTCTAAAGTAGTTTCTAAGAAAGTTACAGAAGAAAAAGAATAATTTTTTATTAATTAGATTAGAAATTTTATGATCGTTACTGATAAAATCAAATCAACATACGCAACACTTAAAGATGCCTATGGGTATACGAATCCCATGTCAGCTCCGCGTATACAAAAAATTGTTGTCTCTGTTGGTACCGGAAAGCGTTCTCGTAACGATCGTCAATGGAATGATCTCGTGGTAGAGCGTCTGGGTAAAATTACAGGACAAAAGGCATCAACACGCGGTGCAAAGAAATCTATCTCTACATTTAAACTTCGTGAAGGAGATCCTATTGGGCAAATGGTAACCTTGCGTGGTCAGCGTATGATGGGATTTTTAGAAAAATTAATTCATATTGCATTACCACGTACCAAAGACTTCCGTGGAGTAAAGCGCTCTGCAGTAGACAGTATGGGAAATCTAACTATTGGGGTAAAAGAACACACTATTTTTCCTGAAACTTCTGATGAGGAACTCAAAAATGTATTCGGTATGTCTATTACCATCGTTTCAACAGCACCCGACGCAATCCAGGCAATGGCATTTTTCGAACACATTGGGATTCCTTTTCAAAAAGAAGACGCAGTACAAACTACGGGTAAGAAAAAGAAAAAATAATTTAATACATAAAAAACGCTTGAAATGTATTTCAAGCGTTTTTTATTTTGCTATTTTTTGTCGTTACTCTTCTACTACCTCTGCTTCAGGTTCTATTGTAGTTGTTGAATCAAGAGGGAGTTCACAACTCGTTTTCTCTGCGAGATCTTCGAGACTCATGACCCCTTTAACTTCTGTACCGTCGGTAAATTTCCATGTAGGATAGCTTTTAATGCCTAGGTCAGTACATTCCTGTGTCTGTGTTCTATCTGGGTTTGAGCATTCAATATAGGGCAAGTCTTTTTGAGCAGAGGCAAAGAGGGATTTTTGTTGGCGACAGGCCGAGCACCACCAGGCGCCATGAAACTTGGCACCGTTATTGCCGAGACATTGTGCGAATTCTGTATAGAGTGATGAACCGCTCCCTTCAGAATTTTTTTTAACAGAAACAACAACCAGGGCGCCAGCAATAATAATAAAAAGACATAAAAGCAGGGTAATATGTGATAGTTTCATATTGTATAATTATTATTTAACTAATTCATCGATAAAATTCCAAAATGCGGCAGGATTATTTGATAATTCAGCAACACATTCTGTTGCCTCTGCCTTCATACGTGCAAAGGGGTGTAAATTATCAAGAGGGTGGTGACGGTAGATCCACGCAACAGTTTCTGGTTTCTCTTCTACAAGGCGTACGAGAATAGGATGGAGACTTTTGCAGTAAGGGCAATCTATATCTGAATATTCAAAGATTTTAATTGGCGCATCAACTGATCCGCGTACATGGTCAGTAGGGCGTATGGTGAGCTCGTTTTCATCAAAAGTACTTATGAATTCATCAGGTATGTCAATTGGTTCGTCACTCGTTAACTGATTGATGAGTTCTATAAAATTTTCATAGGGAAGCGCGCCAGGGAGGGCAACATTTGCTTTTTTGCTTGTAATAATATTGTACGGGGTACCTTGGGTCATTACGAGCGCCTCATCAGTAGATATTTTTGTAAGATGTTTATCGCTCTCCATACATGCCGTAAAATCATTTTTGTTGATGCCGAGCCTCTTGGCTTTAGTTACGAGATCAGCCATAACTGACTCTTCTGTTTGTTGCACTCCTGATTCGATAGGTGCACCATTTCCAATTGAAGGGATACTACGCCCATCGAGTCCTAGGGCAATACCAATAGCCAAAATAATCGCTCCAATAATAACTGCACGGGGCATGTCGAGCCATTGTTTATTTGATGATACTTGGGGCGTTGTTTCAGGTGTTGTTTCAGATTTTTTTTGTTCTTCCATAAAAATAAAAGTAATTTATTATAATAATATGCGCTCTATCATAGCATTGTGTAGGGGTTATTTAAAGCAAGTAAGCTTTTTTCTTGACTTATATAATGAGTTTGCTAGTATGCCTTGTATCTCGGGAATATTGCATTTTCGAGAAAGCATCGATCCATAGATTGTGATAAGGGCATGTTCTTATTTCTTTTATCTCTGTTTGTGTGATATCGGCTTATACATTTATATTATGGCCCGCACATCAATTATTGTTGCGTCACAAAAGAAAGCAAAGTTTGATACACGAATTAAAAATCGTTGTTTTCGTTGTGGACGCGGACGTGGCTATATGCGTGATTTTGGTACTTGCCGTATTTGTTTCCGTGAGTTAGCAAACCAAGGTAAGCTTCCAGGTGTACGTAAATCATCGTGGTAATAATTTAATTAAATTATATGGACGTTCTTGCAAACATGCTTATTACAATAAAAAACGGATATACTGCCGGTCACGAAACGGTGCATATTCCTTATTCTCAATTCAAAGCAGATGTTGCAAAGGCACTTCTCGGCGCTGGCTACATTGCGTCTTATCAAAAGCGTGATCGTAATAAGGGCAGTGATATACTTGAGGTTGCATTAAAAACACAAGAAAATGGTGACGTTTCTGTACACGATGTAAAGCGTATTTCAAAGCCATCACGTCGTTTATATGCAGGTGTACAGGACATTTATGAAGTAAAGCAAGGACACGGCACGCTCTTCCTCTCTACGCCAAAAGGAGTGCTAACGGGCGATCAGGCACGAAAAGAGCAAGTAGGAGGAGAACTTTTATTTGAAATCTGGTAATTTTATACTTATTCTATGAGCCGTCTCGGAAAACAAATCATTACTATTCCCGCAGGAGTTACCGTATCACGATCCGGGGATACTATTACTGTGAAGGGAAAGAAGGGCGAGCTTTCACGCAACTTTATTGAACAAATTACTATCACTATCAGTGATACAGAAATACAGCTTGCTCCAGCAGATCCAAAAGACTTGTTTAGTAAGAGTTTGTGGGGAACCTACGCATCTCATATGCATAATATGATCACGGGGGTAACAGAGGGATATGAGAAAAAGCTTGCTGTAGAAGGCGTTGGATACCGTTGGTCAATTCAGGGCAAAAACATTGAAATGCTTCTTGGTTTTTCTCACCCTGTTGTAGTACCTATTCCAGAGGGACTTGAAATAACTACAGAAAAAAATGATATGATCATTCGTGGTATTGATAAAGAATTAGTAGGTGCATTTTCTGCAAAGATTCGCGCCTATAAAAAACCAGAGCCTTATAAGGGTAAGGGTATTCGTTATCAGGGCGAAGTGGTACGCCGTAAACAGGGTAAGCGATCTGCATAGTTTTTATATATAATTATGAAAAATCAAACACAATACAAATTAATCAAAAGAACTCGCCGTCACAGCCGCATACGATCACGGGTGCAAGGTACTGCAGAGCGCCCACGATTGTCAGTATATCGTTCAAACAAATTTATTTATGCTCAGTTGATTGATGACGATGCACAAAAAACCCTTGTTTCTGGAAATGACAGCAAGCAAACTTCTGGTACTAAAACAGAGCGGGCAATAGCAATCGGTAAAAAAATAGCCATCGATGCAAAGGCAAAGGGAATTACACAGGCTGTTTTCGATCGAGGTGGATTTATGTATACTGGTCGTGTACAGGCCTTAGCCGATGCTGCTCGTCAGGCAGGAATTGATTTTTAATATATGTCATCATCAGAAGAAATTACAAAAGAAAACGAAGTACAAACACCAATACTATCTGAATCAACTGATCAGGCTGGTGGAGATTACAAGAAAACAGCAAAGCGTAATTTTCGCTCAAAGGCACCACGTCGTGAAAAAGTAAAGCCTGATTTTGATCAGAAAATCATTTTGCTTCGTCGCGTGACGCGTGTTATGGCTGGTGGACGACGCTTTTCTTTCAGTGTGTCTTTGGTTATTGGTGATAAAAATGGTCGTGTTGGTGTAGGACAAGGAAAAGCATCAGACACATCACTTGCTATTGAAAAAGCCTTTAATGATGCTAAAAATAATTTGATTAAATTGAAATTAAACGATGACATGTCTATAGATTTTGGTACGCAGGCAAAGTTTAATTCTGCTCAGGTTGAATTACGTCCTAATTACGGACGTGGGCTGGTAGCGGGTAGTGCACTACGTACCGTGCTAGAATTTGCTGGCGTACGCAATATTACTGCAAAAGTTCTTTCACGTAGTCGCAATAAAATGAATAACGCCTATGCAACTCTTGCAGCGCTTGATCCTTTCGTGAGTGCGCGTGGATCCGCAGCTCATACAACAAAATCAGGTGGTGCGCCTATTATTCCTTTGGCTGAAATTGTTGATCTAAAAATAGATGAAGAAGTTATTATATAAATAAACTGTATGAATTTACACTCTCTACAAACAAAAACACAACGCAGTATGTCCAATCGAATTGGGCGTGGTGGTAAGCGCGGAAAAACATCAGGACGTGGGGTAAAGGGACAACGCGCCCATGGTGACCATGGTGTACGTCCAGATCTACGTGATGCTATCAAGAAACTTCCCAAGCGTCGTGGCTATGGCAAGAATCGAGCACGTACCCACGTGTACCGACTTTCTCATCCAGTGATCAGTTTGGCGCGTTTGCAAAATCTTTTTGATACAGGTGCTACTATTAATCCATTAGCGTTAGTTGAGAAAAAAGTAGTCAGTATGCGTGAGGCAACAACACGCGATATTAAAATTCTGGGAAACGGTAATCTTGAGAAAAAGTTTACCTTGGAAGGTTGTGTTGTTTCTGCAACTACACGTGCTAAAATAGAAAAAGCTGGCGGAAAAGTTCTGTAAAAACAAGGGTAACAAGAGAATATGAATACATTTTTTTACAAAATTAAAACTATATTTTCAGATCGATTTCTCCGTAATCGCATTATTTTTATCCTTGCTATTTTTGCTGTTTTCAGACTGCTTTCTACGGTTCCTATTCCTGGCGTAGATGCCCTTGCTTTGGAATCTTTTTTACAGGGCAATCAATTTTTCGGACTTCTTAATATTTTTTCAGGTGGGGCATTATCACAGTTATCTATTGTGATGTTAGGTGTGGGACCTTTTATTACGGCATCTATCATTATGCAGTTGCTAACAGTGATGTCGCCAAAAATTAAAGACATGTATCATCATGATGGTGAGATTGGTCGCAAGAAATTTAATCAGGTTTCGCGCCTCCTTACGATTCCTATTGCTGCTATTCAGGGTTTTGGATTGCTCACTCTTTTAACGCAACAAGGTGTTATTACATCACTAGGGCTATCAGGCTTTATCGTAAATATTATTATTGTTATTACAGGAGCCTTTATTGTTACTTGGTTGGGTGAACTGATTTCAGAATTCGGTATGGGTAACGGCGTGTCACTCATTATTTTTGCGGGTATCGTAGCATCACTACCAGGGCAAATTTCTCAGCTTATCTTTACCTATGCACCTGCACAACTACCTATTTATATTGTTTCTGCGGTATTGTTCGTATTGATTGTTGCGGGAATTATTGCTATTACCGAAGCCGAGCGACCCTTGCCAGTTACCTATGCCAAGCAATCACGCGGTGGTAAGGTGTACGGTGGTACGGCGAGTTACATACCCCTTCGTATTAACATGGCAGGGGTGATGCCAATTATTTTCGGAATTTCGATTCTGCTCTTCCCTCAAATGCTTGGAAATATTTTCCTTGCTTCTTCAAAAGTCGGCCTCCAAAATGCTGGTCAGTTTATCACTGATATTATGGCAAATCCATGGATATATTCTGGTATCTATTTTCTGTTGGTGTTTGCATTTACTTATTTTTACACTGCGATTACTTTTGACCCTGAATCTATGGCATCAAACTTGCAAAAAAACGGCGCCTTTGTTCCAGGGGTACGCCCAGGAAAAACAACTGAACAATTCATTGGCAACATTGTGAGTAGAATTACCTTAGTAGGAGCCCTTTTCTTGGGTATTATTGCAGTGATTCCTACGGTTCTCCAATCACTTACAGGGATTGCGTCACTCGCTATTGGTGGAACCAGTCTATTGATCGTTGTTGCAGTAATTATTGATCTCATCAAGAAGATAGATGCACAGGTTGCTATGCGACAGTACTAATATTTTTCATGGAAAAACTTAGCAAAATCTTTGACAGTGGAGCTCGTGTAAAAATAATGCGTCTGTTTTTGTTTAATGCTAAAACACCTTTTGATCTTAAAACTATTGTTGAGCGCACCAAAGTAGACAGCACGACAGCACGACGAGAAATAAAGATTCTCTCAAGTATAGAATTTGTTTTAAAAAAATCTTTTACAAAAACAATCACTGCACAAAGGACCCAAAAAACATCCAAGAAAAAAGTAGATGGATTTATGTTAAACAGTGCTTTTCCGTTAGTTGCCCCGCTAAAATCTCTATTAATAGATTCTGAACTTACCCGCACCAAAGATTTACCCAAGCGCTTTTCTGCAACAGGAAATATAAAAATGCTGGTTTTGTCTGGTATTTTTATGAAGGATGATGAACGCAGTCTGGATATACTCATCGTTGGTGAAAAAATAGACACCAAAAAATTACAACGCTCTATGGAACACATCGAATCAGAAATAGGCAAAGAGTTGCGTTACTCGGTATTTACACCCACTGAATTTAAGTACCGTATTGATATGTACGACCAAAATCTTCTTGATATTTTTAAGTATCCCCACGAGCGCGTTGTTGATAAGTTAGGACTTATTCTGTAATTATTTTGAAATATCCTGTACAATACTTGTATAAGTGAGACAGACTTATTATTAGTTATGTAGTAGTTTATTTTTAAATATATATGATGCCATATAGAATTTCTTCAGGTAATATTATAGATCCATTGCAAGACGTATGGATGGGCGTACTCGGTGTGCTTCCAGAAATCATTTTAGCAATTGTTGTAGTGATTATTGGAATTTTGATCAAGTGGATTGTCGTACATGCCGTTAAAGAAATTGCCCAGGCGATAAAACTTGATACCGTGCTTGCACACACAGGACTCGACGAGGCAATGACACGCGCAGGATATAAATTGAACTCAGGTATGTTTATAGGACAGCTGATTGGTTGGTTCTTCCTTATCGTATCAATTATTATTGCTGCTGATATTTTGAATCTTACTCAGATTAATCTTTTCTTGATAGACATTGCAGGTACGTTTATTCCTAACGTTATTGTTGCTGCGGTGATTATACTCGGTGGCTCTATTATTGCTGAATTCTTGGGCAAGGTAGTGTCAGGTGGTGTAGACATGGTAGGACATGAAAAAAATGGCAAGATGTTGGGCTCACTCGTGCGTTACGCGGTATGGATATTTGCAATTATCATTGCGTTGGATCAGGTAGGTATTGCAGAATTTTACCTTCGTACGTTCTACCAAGCCATGGTATTCATGATTGCTCTTGGTGGTGCTATTGCCTTTGGTTTGGGTGGTAAGGATGCCGCAGCTGGCGCTATTGCAACAGTAAAGGATTCAATGAAGAAGTAATAATTTAAGAAATAAAAAAACCACTTGTAGTAAGTATGCAGGTGGTTTTTTATTATCCCAACATCTGCCACACACCCTTAAATAATACACGCATGTTTTCGGCAAAGAGGGGATTGTGAATTTCTATAGCATAAAAGGGTTTTACGTTCAGTGAAAAGAACACAATATATTCGCCATGTACCCAGACCGTTGCGGTAAATTCTGCATGAGGCCAGTATTTGAACGTCCGCACAGGCGTCAGATTTTCTAACTTTTGTGCCTCGGCTGTGGTGAAGTCATTCGTAACGAGCTTTGTTGAAAATCCTTTGCGTGCTTGCTTCCAATAGGTGCGTACCCAGCTACCAAAAAGTTCTGGAAATTCTTTTTCTTGATAGCCCCACCAAGTCATATCGTTACTGCGTATCATCGAGGTTTCCCATACCGGTGTTTGTTCTTCTAAAAAATACTGAAAACCTGCTTCGTCAATAATGCGTATTTTGGGCGCACTCATGATTTTGTGTTGGGGAAGTTCTTGGATAAGTTCATGTGCCTGTTTGACGAGTATAGATTGCTGATCAATTTTTTCTCGTTCTTGGTTGAGCAGGGCGTTGAGGCGATCGAGGGGTTTGGCTATAAAATACGTCGTGTGTTTGGTCACCTCTTTTTCTAATAAACCTTTATGGATAAGCTCTTCCGCGACATGATATACGGTAGAGCGTTGTATGCCTGTCAGTTCTGCAACACGCGCTGCGGGCATTTTTCGTTCTTGGTGAATCATCAAATACACGCGAATTTCTTTATCTTGTAGGCCCAATTGGGCAAGAAGTGTCTCGATCATGCTGTAATACTATATTGTTGTTTACTGAGTGTCAACAGTTTAATACTTTAATTAGTAAGGGTTTTTTGGCTTTTTGAATGTGGGTGAATTTATAGATTTATGACAAGTATTTGTTCTAAGAGTATAAATTACGTGGCATCTTCAGTACATTAACCCAAATGAATATGAAACTATGGGAAAAGGCATTAGGGCAGAAACATCTAAATTAGCTGATCTGCAAATAGACATGCTCCAAAAACTAAGGAGCAAGCAAATGAGCTTAAATGCTCTTGAATGGTGGAACAATCAGAGTGAAGAAAATCGTCAAATCATTATGAGAGGCGATCAGCCTACGATTAAGTACAAGACCCAGGAAGTAAAGGATAAGGATATCAATATCGATTGTGACAAAGATCCGTTCCTTCCAAATGACTTGAAAGTTGAAGAACACAAAAAGATGGGGAACCTCAAGCTTGATTTATCTAAGGTGGAATTCTTCCTTTCCGAGAATCAGAAAGGAAGTCGAGCTGTCGAGGGCAACAAACTTCGTAAGGAGTTGGAAGATCTGCCTGTGTTGAACGCCAATGTACTTGACTACCTGCTTGAACATCCACATCTCATTCCAGGGGAATGGAAAAAAGACGAAAGGGGACTTGCCCGCTACATCTTTTTTTGGGGAACTATTTATTATCGCTCCTCGGGCGACAACGGTCTCTTTGTTCGATTTCTCTGTTGGAGTGGTGGTGTGTGGAAGGACAGCAGCTACTGGCTCGGCCAAGAGTTCCGCAACTACAACCCTGCTGTTTTGCGTGTATAAGTACTTCGAACTCGAACCCCGTGTTCTCCTAGGTACTTTGATATCAGTCCTTTGTTGAAGTACAACCTAAAGATTTCCATAATCCCTGCGCGTTGCGGGGGTTTTTTCTTATTAAGTTAATACTAAGTTTGTTGTTTACAAACCATCAACACTCTAAAAGACTATAAAGTAAAGATTTCCACAGAAAAACTCACATACAATCTTGCTATTTTAATAGTACGTGAATATTTTCTCTGCTAATCTTACACGCGGTGGCCAATTTTTTTCGATGATTCTTAGGTCACCATTTTTTATAGGATCAGGAGCTGGAACTCCTGGTCCTTTTTTTACCCAAAAACTTATCCAATCCCCCTCAAATTCCACCTATCCACACCTTATCCCAAATCGGTTAGTTAGGGGGCTTGCGCTCTTCCGTGTCTTGTGTATAATCGTCCTCGTGCTTACAGAAAAGCAGAACAAATATAATCTCGTATTGCGGAATATAGAAGATTAGTGAATATCGCCTCGGCGCTACGTCTCTCTTCTCATATATCTGCTTCGGCGGATTTTTATTTACTCAGAATTGCTTGCATTTTGTCATCGGAATAGGGTCAAGAAAACTAACTCACATGCTAGTGTTTGTTGTAATAACAGCAACATATAGTGTGTTTAGCAAGTAAAAAATAGTATTTTCAAACATGTGATTCTAGGGAAGAATGACATGAGCAAAAAGTAGAAAGTAGACAATAAATAAAAAATAATTAATTAAATTATTTTGTGGTTCCCAGACTTCCTAATAGGAAGTAAGGGCATACGGGGGATGCCTTGGCTTGAAAGGGCGAAGAAGGACGTGGATAATCTGCGATAAGCTTCGGGGAGGTGATATTCAACCTGTAATCCGGAGATCTCCGAATGGGGAAACCCCTCTATTTTTATAGATAGAGACCTACTGCACATAAGAGGTGGTAGGAGCGAACCTGGGGAAGTGAAACATCTCAGTACCCAGAGGAAAAGAGACCAATAGGTATTTCCATAGTAGCGGCGAGCGAACTGGAATCAGCCCAAACCGATATTGAAAGATGTCGGGGTTAGAGGACATTGGACGTCACACAGGGCACGATGTGCTTTATACTTTTAGTATAGAGAATATCGTGCTCACTAGGGTGAAAAAAAGTTAAAAATTGTATGGATAGGAGAAGTACCTGGAACGGTACACCACAGAGGGCGATCGTCCCGTATCCGAAATCTATACAACTTTTTTCAATGCTCCTGAGTACTTCGAGACATGAATAGCTTGGAGGAATTTGCCAGTACTCACTGGTAAGGCTACATTATTCGAACCACGACGGCGTGCCTATTGAAGAATGAGCCAACGAGTGGATCCGTAGTGCTGGCTAAGATGTTACGCATCGAAGCCATAGCGAAAGCGAGTGTGAATAGCGCGAAATAATAGTACTGCGGATGCGACCCGAAGCCAGGTGAGCTTGCCATGAGCAGGGTGAAGCGAACGTAACAGTTCGTGGAGGCCCGAACCCACGCGCCGTACGAAACGCGGGGATGACTTGTGGTAAGGAGCGAAAAACTTATCGAACTTGGTAATAG
>CAZYBJ010000007.1:0-13308 GCA_964645325.1 uncultured Candidatus Saccharibacteria bacterium | reverse complement strand
TAGGCTATGTTTTCAAAATCCTACTCCTCATCTGTATTTATCTTCAACTTTAACGCATCTATTTTTTTACTGAGATTTTCTAATTCTTGTACCGTAACACTATGATCCGCGTCCGTTGTCTGCATACCCATACGCAAATCTTTATGACGTTGTTGCAAGAGTTCTAACTCAAACAAATTAAAAATACTCTCGAGTACAGCGTAGTAATGATCTTGATCCTGTGTATCTTGCAAACTACTCATAGTAATCAGCTCTCCTATGTACTCGCCTAAACTATCTTTATACATCGCATACGAGCCAGCGCCTTCACCAATAATAGTTTCGTAGCGAGTAATCAGTGGCTGTATATGGGTTTTTGATATATCAGGACGCAAAGCCAATGTTTCAATAATACCCACAATGCTATCTTGGTAAGATATTTTTTTATTTTTTACTATTCTACTTGATGTGCTTTTATTTTCACCCTGATACAGAGTATTAAAAGTACGTGGGTGTGCCTGATTCCAACGCAAAAATTCATCGCGCACACTCTGGGCATCAACACTCAGCATGCTCGCAATTTTTGAAAAGTACGCATCGCGAAAAATAGTATTATGAATATACTGTATAAAAGGAAAAATATGCTCGCGAATATGTATAAACTGATCTTGCACGCGACTTGCGCCATCCCTACTTCTCATCAAGGCGAGGCGCACTTCTATATAATCGCGCGCACTGTCCAATAATTCTTTCCAGCGATCTGGGCCGCTTTCTTGAATAATATCAGCGGGATCTTTACCATTAGGGAGCAACACTACCTGTACATCCAAATCATTATCATAGGCAACAAATACTGAGCGCTCTATTGCCTTTAATCCGGCCTCATCACCATCGAGGGCCAGAATTATCTTATCAGTAAATCGTTTTATTAATTCACAATGATATGGAGTGAGCGCAGTACCTGACAAGGCAACTGTTTCAAGTACCCCTGCCTGATGCGCCATAACCAAATCAATCTGACCCTCTACAACAACGGCGCGTGAAGTTGAAAGAATAAAACGCTTTGCACGATCATAGCCGTAGAGTATGCGCGACTTGTCATAGAGCGCGCCTTCAGGGCTGTTAATGTACTTGCCCACCTGCGATATATCAGTCGTCGAGCCCGCTAATTGAAAGATTCTTCCCGAGAAAGCAACGGTGCGTCCCTGACTATCCGCAATAGGAAACATAATGCGTTCACGAAATCTGTCATAACTCGTCCCGCCATTCTTGCCCTCAATACCAAGTCCCGTAGAGCGAATATCAGCGTCACTGAATCCGCGCGCCCTTAACATGTCACACAGATGCGACCAACCCAGTGGCGCATATCCAATATGGAAATTTGCCATACTTTCTTTAGTAAGACCCCGTGTTAACAAATAATTTACCACTTCGGGTGTTGTGCGCAATTGCACTTCGTACCATTTACGTGCACTATCCATAATATCGTACAACACATTGTTATTACTGCTTTGCATTTCTGCGCGAGTAAGCGTAACACCCGCCTTCTCTGCAAGGAGTTTCAGGGCACTGTAAAAATCAACGCCCTCTATTTCTTGAACAAAAGAAAAAATATCTCCCCCTTTACCACAACCAAAACATTTATACGTAGCCCTATCAGGAGTTACATAAAACGATGGTGTTTTTTCATTATGAAAAGGACACCTTGCCTTAAAGTTTTTACCGGCATGTTCTAGTTTTATATACGAAGCCACTACTGTTTCAATGCTGAGCGCTTCTTTTACTTTTTGAACATTATTATTATCTGACATAGTGTTATACCCAACGTACACGAAGTGCATTCAAAATCACCACAATATCAATGAGTTCTTGCATGAGCGCCCCCTGCACCGGGGTAAAGAGCTGAAAAGCTCCCGCAATCATTAACACGCCACTGAGGCCGAGACCGACCACAATAGACTGTTTCGTAATACGCATCGTTCTCTTTGTAATATGTAGTGCTGGTAGCAGCACCGCAGGATCATCGCCCGTAATGACGAGACTGCCATTTTGCGTTGCCGTCGTTCCCATACCAGAACCCATAACAACACCAACATCAGCACGGGTAAGTGCTGGAGCGTCATTAATACCATCCCCCACCATAACCACCGTGCCATGACTCAGAGCATACTTTTCAACAATAGCTACTTTATCAGCGGGGAGACATTCCGCCTCAACAACCCCAATACCGACATTTTGCGCCACCTGCTCTGCACGGGCCTGCTTATCCCCTGAAACCAAGGCAACCAGCGGAATCTGTGTACGTAACTTTGCAATAAAATCTTTCATAGTAGGACGCACCTCATCAATACAACTGATACGTCCTACTAAAATATCATCAACAGAAATATAGATATACATGTAATCAGAATTTTGTTCTGGTGATGGGTTCTCTTTGTTATGCCCCACAACAAAAGAATATTTACCGCAGAGAATCTTTCTTTTTCCCAGTGTGGCTGAAATACCCTCACCTAAAATTTCTACAAAATCAGTAATAGGGTAAGAAACAAGAGCTTGTTCTTGTGCATACTTTGTTACGGATTCTGCAAGAATATGATTAGAAAACTTTTCTACAGAAAAAAGTAATGTGATAATTTCTTTTTCAGAATATATTTCTGGTTTAAAACTTTCTATGTGATGCACCCGAGGCGTACCGTAGGTCAGCGTTCCTGTCTTGTCAAAAAGAAAAGCACGCGCCTTGGCTAAACGCTCTATTGCATCAGGATGTTGGACCATAACACCCATACGCGCCAATACACTCATTCCTGACGCAAAGGCTGTTGGCGCCGCAAGAAGGAGCGGACAAGGCGTTGCTACTACCAATACTAACAATACTCGATACATATCCCCCGTAAACGCATATACAAAAGCAACAATAATAAACGTTACTATTGTAAATACCACGCTGTAGCGGTCAGCAATACGCATAAATTTTGGCTTAATAGCCTGCGCTTGCTCAATCAGAATAATAATATTTTGATAGGTACTTTCACTATGTATTTTTGTCGTGCGTATATACAAAGGCCCCCCGCTGTTTACCGTCCCACTGAGCACATGACTATCAACAATCTTTTTTACTGGCACACTTTCCCCCGTGAGCTTTGACTCGTCCACATACGATGTTCCTTTTTCTACAATACCGTCAAGGGGAATAATTTCGTGTTGCTTCACCAAAATTAAACTGCCTATGGCCACTTGATCTATGGGCAGCACTCTTTCTGTGTCTGTATCGGTATCCGTACATACCAATGCCTGCGTTGGGTTAAGCTTGATGAGATGAGATATACCGTCGCGTGCTTTTGACAGAGCGTATTCTTCTAATACTTCACCACCTGAAAGCATAAGGAGTATGATCAAGGCTGCAGTATATTCACCAAGGGCAAGCGCGGCAACAATCCCCACAAGCGCAATAAAATCAACTCCAAACTCTCCCGAGGCAATATCAGCTACTGTTTCATATATCAAGGGAACGAGTGCGCAAAGTATAATAATTACTACTGTATATTCACTTATATCTGCATGTGTTTTTAATATAAAAGTAAACAACAGTTGCATTAAAAGCCCACATCCCACTAACAAGAGCGTCCCGTAATTTTTGATAATTTTTTTAAATATATTCATATTTTATATATGTTATCGTATGCTATCTATAGTAGTACACTATTGCCGAGTAAGCAAAACAACCCCCGAGCATTTTGGGGGTTGTTTTGTATTTTGGGCTTATTTTATTCTTCTGTTCTGTACACAGGCTGCTCGCGCAAAGCACTCATATCGATAAAATCATTTGAAAATCCTGTACCAGCAGGGATAAGTCCTCCGATAATAACGTTTTCTTTCAGACCTCTCAATATGTCACTGCGTCCTTGGATGGCTGCATTAATCAATACGCGGTTCGTGTGTTGGAATGAAGCAGCAGAGAGCCAACTGGTCGTTGACAATGCAACCTCTGAAATTCCCATGAGTACCGTATCGGCCTTCGCAGTAATTTTGTTATCGGTGGCAAGTTGTTGATTTTCTTCGAGAAGTGCAATATTCTCGATAACTTCACCTGTAGTAAATAGTGATTCCCCTGGTTCAGTAATTTTTCTTCGTGAGAACATTTGACGGACAATCAATTCCAAGTGTTTGCGATCAACGGCAGTACCGTGCAATTCATATACCTTAGCAATTTCGTTAATGATGTATGACTCTGCTGACTTTTCACCAGCCACTTTAAATATTTCCATAGGATCAGCGGCACCGTCAGTAAGTAAATCTCCCAAGGCAACCTGTTGCCCCTTCTTCACCAATGGTACACGACGAGCATCAACCAAATATTCTTTTGTTTTAGATCCGCCCTTGTTACTACTTTCATTATCTGCAACAAGCTCGATGATAAAACGCCCATCAACTTTTTTAACATCAGCAATCATACCAGCACTTTCTGCAACTACTGCGGGCACTTTTGGTGAACGACGCTCAAAGAGTTCTTCTACACGAGGGAGACCCTGTGTAATATCTCGACCCGTAACACCACCACTGTGGAAGGTTCGTAGGGTCAACTGTGTACCTGGTTCACCAATGGCTTGTGAAGCAATTGTTCCTACTGCCTCACCCATTTTTACCAAATCATTTCGTCCAAGATCCATACCATAACACATGCGACAAATTCCATGCACTGAAGAACAGGTCAACGGTGAACGCACATATGCTTCAACAACTCCTGATTCGATTATTTCGGCAAGTAAGGTTTTTGTAATAAGTGTATTACTTTTATACGTAACACTTTTTGCTACATTTTGCGTATCTTTGAGTAGTACACGACCTTTCAAATTATCGGCCAAAGATCGTTCCATACCGTCAATATTTTCAGCAGTAACAAAGATACCTTCTTTTGTGCCACAGTCCTCTTCGCGAATTACTATATCTTGAGCAACATCATGCAGACGTCGTGTTAAATAACCCGCCTTCGCTGTATTCAACGCGGTGTCAGTCAAACCTTTACGTGCTGTTGTTGTGTTAATGAAATATTCAAGTGGTGTAAAGCCTTCTTTGTAACAAGAAAGAATAGGAAAATCGAGCATCTTACCCGCAGCATTCACAATAATACCCTTCATACCCGCAACCTGACTATATGAATTCATATCACCACGTGATCCTGAAATCATCATATCTGACATACAGGTATTTTTAGGAAGATCACGTTCAAGCAAACCAATAATTTCTCTTTTCGTGTCTTCCCATGAATCAATCGTCATACGATATCGTTCTTGATCAGAAATCAAACCATCAGTGAATTGTTGATTAATAAGTTCAACTTTTTTAAGACCCGCCTCTATAAACGATTGTTTTTCTTCGGGTACGCGCGCCTCATCCATACCATGAGTAGTTCCTGATTTTGTTACATAGCGATTAGCAAAATCTTTGATACGGTCAAGCATTGCTGGAGTTGCATCAATGCCATATTGATTAATTACATTTGCAACAATTTTCTTGATAAGTTTTTTATTTACTGCCTCGTTAATAAAGGCAAAGTCATCAGGAAAAATACTATTGAAGAGCAATCGTCCCACACTGGTTTCAAAAGGCTTTGCTTCATAACTAGCATACTTTGCAGTTGTAGTACCACGAACAAATATTTTTGCCCGGAAATCAATCATGTCAAAATCATAGGACATAATTGCCTCGTTAGGACTGCCGAAAATGCGTCCCTCTCCCTTTGCGCCAGCAATCAACGTAGTCATCCAAAAACAACCGAGCAACATATCCTGTGATGGAATAGAGGTGGGTTCACCTGTTTGGGGTTTCAGAAGGTTCTTATTAGCAGCGATCAGTTCACGCGCTTCGCGTTGTGCCTCATCTGATAACGGCACATGTACGGCCATCTGGTCACCATCGAAGTCGGCGTTAAACGCAGAACATACCAAAGGATGTAGCTGAATAGCCTTACCCTCAATCAATACCGGATTAAAAGCCTGAATAGACAATCGGTGAAGTGTCGGTGCGCGGTTTAAGAGGACATACTTACCCTCAATAACCTGATCCAAAATTTCCCAAATAATAGGATCCCCTTCTTCAACGAGCTTACCCGCACCACGAATATTGAACGCCATTTCACGCTTGATAATTTCTGACATCACGAAAGGCTTGAAAAGCTCGAGTGCCATGTTTTTTGGAATACCACATTGATTAAGTTTTAAATTAGGACCCACCACAATTACAGAACGTCCCGAGTAATCAACACGCTTACCCAGCAAGTTCGAACGGAACAGTCCCTGCTTGCCCTTTAGGTTGTCGGCGAGGGATTTTAACTGACGACGTTGTGACTGACTCATTGCGGCATTGCCTGAGCTTTTGCGAATAGAATTATCTACCAACGAATCTACCGCTTCTTGAAGAATACGTTTTTCATTGCGCAAAATAACATCTGGCGCACCAATTTCTTTTAATTTTTTCAAACGATTATTACGATTAATCACGCGACGATACAAATCATTGATATCAGAGGTTGCATGACGACCACCCTCAAGGGCAACCATGGGACGCAGTGCCGGTGGGATAATTGGAATCACGGTCAAGAACATCCATTCAGGCTGAACTCCCGCGCGAATAATAGAACGCACTAATACCAAACGGCGCTCTATTTTATCTTTACTTGCCTTCTCTGATTCTGCTATTTCTTTTTCCAATTGCGCTTCAAGTGCTTTGAGATCAAGATTTTTAAAAATATCATAAATAGCCTCAGCACCAATTGCTGCATCAAACAGTGTGCTGTACTTCATAGAAAACGCATGGAATTCTATTTCGTTCAAAACTTTATGTACTTTGATATTAGTAATTTCGTTACGTGTTTGTTGGAAAAGCTGTTTCAATTTATCTTGCTCTTCCTGTTTTTCAAACATTTTTAACTTTGATTTATACTCGGTATCGAGTTCTTTTAAGATTTTAATACGCTGATTTTCGTCAACATGCGTAATAATGTATCCAGCAAAGTAAACGACTTTTTCTATTTGTGTTACTGATACATCCAAAAGCAAACTCATGCGTGAAGGAATACCACGGAGCATCCAGATATGTGCAACGGGACTTGCCAATTCAATATGCCCCATGCGTTCACGACGCACCGCTGCCCGAGTCACCTCAACACTACATTTTTCACAAACGATATCTTTGTAACGAATACCTTTATATTTACCACAGTAACACTGAAAGTCTTTTTCTGGACCGAAAATGCGCTCGTCAAAAAGACCACCGCGCTCGCTACGACCCGTACGATAGTTAATAGTTTCTGGTTTTTGTACTTCACCGCGTGACCAACTGCGCATAACCTCAGGTGAGGCGAGGTCGAGCGATATAGAAGTTAAATTATTATTCGATGTACTTGTAGAAGTTGATTTCATATAGATAAGAGAAAGAAAAATAGTTATTACAGGTCAATTTCATCATCTTCGAGTGATGGTGAAAGAGGGGCTGGTAATACCGAAGCCGGTCGCACATCAAGTATCTGTCGCCCGCCATGCAGTTGTACATCCAAGGCAAGTCCGCGCAGATAATTCAAGAGTACGTTAAACGATGCAGGGATACTTGGTATGCCAATATTGTCACCCTTAATAATAGCATCAAAGGCACGTGAGCGTCCCAAAATATCATCTGACTTTATCGTCAACATTTCACGGAGTGTGTAGGCAGCACCATATCCTTCGAGCGCCCATACTTCCATCTCTCCGAAACGCTGACCTCCCGACTGACTCTTACCCCCAAGTGGTTGCTGAGTAATCAATGAGTACGGCCCAATAGAACGAGCATGCATCTTGTCGTCCACCATGTGATGAAGTTTCAAGATATACATGTATCCCACTGCAATAGGCTGATCAAAGGCTTCGCCCGTAAGTCCATCATACAATTTCACCTTACCACTGCGATCAAAACCAGCGAGTTCTAACTCGTCTTTAATTTCTTTTTCTGTTGCTCCTGAAAATGGCGGAACAATAGCCTGATAATGGAGCGTATGTGCTGCAAGTCCCAAGTGCATTTCCAACACCTGTCCCAAGTTCATACGTGATGGCACACCAAGCGGTGTCAAAATAACATCTATAGGAGTACCATCCTCCATATACGGCATGTCCTCCTCGGGTAACACGACTGAGATAACACCCTTGTTACCGTGACGACCTGCGAGCTTATCTCCCACTTTTACGTTACGCATTTCTGCTACTTCTATATATATTTTTTTGAGGACTCCTGATTGTAATTCATGACCTGCTTCGCGTGAAAATACTTTTACTCCAACAACACGCCCCTTTTTACCATGACCCATGCGTAGTGACGTATCTTTTACATCGCGTGCCTTTTCTCCGAAAATAGAACGCAGCAATCGCTCTTCAGGTGAAAGTTCTGTCTCACCCTTTGGCGTAATCTTACCTACAAGAATATCATTTTCACCAACCTCAGCACCAATACGAATAACGCCGTCTTCGTCCAAGTTTTTCAGCTTGCCCTCGCCAACATTCGGAATATCATACGTTGTCATTTCTTCACCCAGTTTCGTATCCCGAACAATACATTCGTATTCATTAATACGAATACTCGTAAAAATACTATTCTTTACCAAGCGTTCTGACAAAATAATCGCATCTTCAAAGTTCTGTCCGCGCCAACACATGAGCGCCACCAGCACATTTTGACCCACGGCAATTTGCCCCTTGTCTGTTGTTGATGCGTCTGCCATTACCTCGCCCTTCTTTACTGTCTGACCAATAGCAACCGTAGGGCGTTGGTGCATAACTGAATAGTTATTACTACGCATGTAGTTTACCAGAGGATAGGTATGATCTTTCCCCTTAGTATCTTTTACCACAATATGACGTCCGTCCATTTCTGTAACTGTTCCTGCCTCTTCAGCAATAATCATGCGACCCGTGTCATGGGCTGCTTGTTCCTCGATACCTGTTGCCACCACCGGTGCTTGCGGAATAATACAAGGGGTTGCCTGTTTTTGCATGTTGGAACCCATGAGTGCGCGGTTTGCGGCATCATTTTCCAAAAAAGGCACCAGAGATGTTGATACGGAAAAAGTCTGGTTCGTAGAAACGTCAATATACTGCACTTCTTTTTTATTTACCACGCGTGGATGTCCAGAAAAACGCACCTCAACAGAATTTTCTGTAATATCACCCTTAGCATCATATCCTGTTCCTGAATGAGCTATATTATAGCGCTCTTCTTCATAGGCATTCATGTAGACTACCTCACCGGTAATTTTGCCGTTTTCTACTTTTACATAGGGTGTTTCAATCATGCCGAATTCATTAATTCGGGCATAGAGGGCCAAGTGAAGAATCAATCCAATGTTAGGACCTTCTGGAGTATGGATAGGACACACACGGCCATAGTGTGAAGGGTGAATGTCACGAACTTCAAAACCAGCACGTTCACGAGAAAGCCCTCCCGGCCCAAGGGCTGAGAGTGTACGCACGTGTTCTATTTCACCAAGAACGTTTTCCTGGTTCATAAACTGCGACAATTGGTTCGTTGCAAAGAATTCTTTGATACGCGCTTGCAAGGGCCGTTGATTTACTATCTGAATAGGCATCGTCGTATCATTATCAATAGTAGACATTTTGTCCTGAATATTACGTTTCATCTGGGACATTCCCTTGCGAACTTTTTGCTGTATCAATTCACCCGCATAACGTACGCGTCTGTTTCCCAAGTGATCAATATCGTCAGGACTGGATCCTGGAGTAATGTTGAGGTGAATAATATATTCAACTATCTGCACCAAATCCTCTTTCGTCAGTAACACGTTTTCTAGATCTTTTGATGTTGATGGTAATGCAAAACGCTTATTAAACTGATAACGTCCCACATGGGAAAGGTCGTAACGCTCTGCACTAAAGAGTGCCTTCACGAATTCGCGGGCATTATCTACGGTTGCTTGCTCACCCTCACGCAATTTTCTATAAATTTCTACATAGGACTGGTCAAGATTTTTTGCAGGATCCTTGGCGAGCGATGCCTTCAAAAATTCTTTGATATCATCACGCTTAAATGCGCCTAAAATTTGCTCGTCTGTTTCGAGTCCAAAAATACGAAACAGTGACGTAACTGAGAATTTACGCTTGCGATCAATACGCACATAAATAACATTGTCTTTTTCAGCCTCTAATTCGATCCATGCCCCACGCGCAGGAATAATTTTAGCACCAAAGAAAATACCTTTCTTTGCACTGTTTTCTGTAAAAAAGATTCCGTAACTACGGGCAAGCTGTGGCACAATTACACGCTCAACACCGTTGATAATAAAGGTTCCATGGTTCGTCATGATTGGAATTTCTGAAAGAAATATTTCCTGTTCGTTATCTGTGTTTAAGGCTTTATTAGTCAATTTTACGCGCGCTTTAATATTTGCCTGATAGGTGAGCTTGTTTTCTTTACAATAAAATTCATCCTCTTCAGGGGCTACTACATCAAAATTTAAAAAACTGAGTACAAATTTCTTGCCCGCATAGTCAGTGATGGGCGAAAACTCAGCGATAGTTTCTTTAATGCCTTCGTGTAAAAAACGTTGGTATGAATCAACTTGTGTCTCTACCAAATTAGGAATAGGAACGAGGGGTTCCTTGTATCGTGAAAAATGCTTCTTCATGCGTGTTTTTTCTCCAGTCGTCTTTGCCGCCATAATATAAACAGAAATATGCATTGCCCGCTCACCCTATCTACAGACAAAATATATTCCTCGCTAAAATAAACTCAAAAACACACTCACTTGTAATTACTTATACAAGTGCATCTGTTATATGAGTGCTTCGTGTGGGTTGATAATGGTGAACGCAGCCATTACTCATTCAAGGCGTTAATGAGTGTAGTATAGATATTTTTGGGGTTGAGTCAATGATTGGGTTGGGGGATAAAAATTGGGTAAAAAGCCTTGCGACCATGTAGAGCAACTCCCCCTCTGTTCTATTTTTAAGTTACCTTTATCGCTCTTTAAATAAATAGAAAAAATTGATTACAAAATAATACTTAAATTTTATAAGGTCAACCCTCCCCCACCCATAAAAACCCTGCTACACTGTGAGTCTATTATTTTAATCACACAGTGCCATTTGTACGGTGCGTGTAGCAACATATATGAAACCAGCACATAACGAGGGAGAAGATGTACTTTCAAAGCAACGACACTCGCTCGCCCATCTCACCGCAGCAGCAATTCTAGACCTCTATCCAGGAGCACATAACGCCATTGGTCCCGCAGTTGATAACGGTTTTTATCAGGATTTTGCTTTCCCTCAAGGTGTGAGCGTGTCTGAAAAAGACTTTCCCAAAATAGAGAAAAAAATGCGCGAACTCTTAAAAACTTGGAAAAACTTTACTGAAACAGAATTAGACTTGGAGGAAGCAAAAAAAGTATTTGCACACAATCCCTACAAACTAGAAATGGTGCAGGATATTTTTGACCGTGGTGAAAAAATCTTAAAACAAGTGTCAGGAGATTTTGTTGATTTGTGCCGTGGTGGTCATATACCCGACATCAGTGCAATAGATCCAGAAAGTTTCAAGCTCGATCGTGTTGCTGGCGCGTATTGGAAAAATGATGAACAAAATACTATGCTAACGCGCATTTACGGACTAGCTTTTACAACAAAAGAAGAGCTCGAAAAAGAATTATGGCGCCGTGACGAAGCATTAAAACGCGATCATAAAAAATTGGGACAAGAGTTAAGGCTGTTTACCTTTTCTGAATTGGTGGGACGTGGACTTCCCCTCTTTTTACCCAAGGGAACCTTACTTCGAGAAACACTCTGTGATTTTATTCGCAAAGAAAAAGAAGCGTTGGGATATAGTTTTGTAGCTATTCCCCATATTGCTAAGCGTGAACTCTATGAAACCAGTGGACACATGGGTAAGTATGACGCCATGATGCCCGTGATGACTGATGCGCAGGGTGATGAATATGTGATGAAGGCCATGAACTGTCCCCATCACTTTGAACTCTATAATGCACAGCAACACACGTATAAAGAACTGCCACTGCGCTTTGCTGAAAATACGGTTGTCTATAGAAATGAAAAAAGTGGCGAGCTCTCTGGTCTCCTCCGCGTAAAAGCACTTATGCAAGATGACACCCATCACTTTGTACGCGAAGATCAAATTGAATCTGAAATTGATATGATTTTAGGATTAATGGACAAGGTCTATAAAATATTTGGCTTTACTGATTACAAAGTTGAAATTTCTATTCGTGATAAAGCAAATCCCGATGGCTACTTTGGTGGTGATGAGTTGTGGAGTAAGGCTGAAAACATTCTTATCCAGTCGGTGCAAAAATGGAAACTACCCTACACTATCGAGGAGGGTGAGGCAGCATTCTATGGCCCCAAAATTGATATTCGCGTAAAAGATGCCCTAGGACGTGATTGGCAATTGACTACTGTGCAACTTGACTTTAACCAGCCAAATAATTTTAACATGAATTATATTGGTGAAGACGGACAGAAACATCGCGTAGTGGTTTTGCATGTTGCTATCTTGGGATCATTGGAACGTTTTATGGGTGTGATTATTGAGCACTTTGCCGGTGCCTTTCCCCTCTGGCTTTCACCGGTACAGGTTGCGGTACTCCCTATTAGTGAGGATAAGCATGGTACCTATGCAGAGCAAGTGGTAGCGACACTCAAAGCCTCTGGCATACGCGTTGAATACCATGATGCCGCGGAGAGTCTGGGTAAGCGCATTCGCAGTGCCAAACTAGAAAAGATTCCTTATCTCGTAGTTATTGGTGATGCAGAAGTAGAAAAACAAACCCTCACCGTAGAAGGACGCGCTGATCTAAAACTAGAAAATATTACTCTTTCAGATTTTGTAGCACGCGCACAAGACGAGATCACTACACACGCATAATAAAAAATTGTGTTATACTGATACAACAGAATTATTACCAACATAATTACGTATATTTTTTATGGATATTAACCAACATAATCATATTTATAACCTTGCTATACAGATGACCCAAGAAATGAAAAGTCTGTGGCGCATTGAAAAGAACTACCTCGATGACGCGATTGACGAGACAGAGAAAGTTTTCTGGCGTCAAATGATGGATGACAAGAAAAACCATATTACAGAGTTAAAAGAGTTGTTAAAGAAAGCATTGGCATAAGCTCACAAGCTTGCTCTCCATAAAAACCCCGAATACAAGCGGGGTTTTTGTGTTTGTGAGATTATTACACCACCCCTCAATCCCCTCCTCATAAGAGGAGGGGAAGTTCCCCATACAGAGTAATGAGAAAAGAATTTGTTTATGGG
>CAZYBJ010000006.1:0-13425 GCA_964645325.1 uncultured Candidatus Saccharibacteria bacterium | reverse complement strand
CCTGGATAGCCAGCTGAGCCGTTTCCTTATCACGAATTTCACCGACCATAATCACATCGGGGTCTTGACGCAAAATACTGCGGAGCCCGTTTGCAAAGGTATAACCAATTTCTGGTTGCACCTGTGATTGGTTCAAGCCATCTATAGTATATTCAATAGGATCTTCTAGAGATACCACATTGCGCTTTTCTATATCAATTTCACGCAACATCGTATAGAGCGTTGAGGTTTTACCCGAACCTGTAGGACCTGTTAATAAAATAATTCCGTATGGACGTTTAATGGCCTCGCGAACAATATCAAGGTGCCCCTTGTTCATACCTGTTTGTTCAAGTTGGGTAACACCCTTTTCTGGATCAAGAATACGCATTACAACTTTTTCACCAAAAAAAGTAGGAAGTGTTGACACACGAAAATCAATCGTACGCCCATCTACCTTTACCGGAAAACGTCCGTCCTGAGGTTTTCTTTTTTCATCAAGTTTTAACTTTGCCAAAATTTTAATACGGGCAACAATAGTATTGCGCGCCAACTGAGGCAACATATAGCTCGTATGCAATTCACCATCAACACGAAAGCGTACCTTTACATTATCACGAGTCTGTTCTATATGAATATCAGAGGCACCACCATCAATAGCACTGCGCAGTAATATTCCCACGGTTTTTGCAATAGGCGAATCCTCTACTATGGTTGTTTTTTCGTCAGCATCCCCTTCGCCCACTTTTTTTAGCGCCTCCTCAAGGGTTTCTACCTCGTCATGGGCAAATGATGAGGATGCCGCATCAGTAGATATACTCTCACTCGCAACCAATCCCGGACCAAAATTTGCGGAATTTTCCATCACTTTTTTAAAATCACTCAGTGATATAACGTATATTTTATATGGAGTATTCTTTTTTGAAAAAATAAATTCCAGGGCGGTACGCGCCTGTCCGTTATTGGGATCAACCATACCCACCATTACGGTTCCTGACTCATCTGTTGCAAAAGCAATACTTTTATAATGACGTGCAGAATCTTCTGGAATATATTGCAAGGACTGACTCTCTACGTTTTGTGCAGTAAGTTCGATTTCTGGTAAGGCATAATGTTCGCTTTTTGCATGGCGAACCAGCCCATCATCAATACCAAGTGCTGCAAGAGCATCATCAATATCGCCCTCAAATTCTTCTGACTTTTCAATAATATCGTCTATTTGATAACGATTGATGACACCCTGTTCTGCAAGTGTTTCAAGAAAGCTCATAAATAAAAAATATTATACAAATTACATTCATTCTATTAATTTTGCCCCGTCATTAGAAATGTATTCAAAGGATCCAGAGAATTTACAGAATTTACTGGAGTAGTAAAATCATTCGGATTTAGCTGTACGGTAATTACTGAATCATCTTGTCCAATAGGCAAAAAGGGATTCGTGCGTCCAGGCTGCCCCTCGACACGCAACCGTGAACTAATATCCTGTAGTACACCAAATGTAGGGTTACTAAAAATGGCATCATCAAGGGTAATATCTGAAATACTCTTCAAGAGAATAACGAGTTCATTCGAAGCCTCCTCTGTAGCGGACACGGTACCCGTACTATTTATAACACCAGGGGTTACGCGCGCTCCAGTACCTGACGAAGTCACCAATCCGGTCTGTGGCACGGAGGCATTTTTATTAGCACCGATAACTTTTACAGCAATAGCAATGACTACCACAATAGCGAAAATAATGAGCAGTGTTTTTAAGTTGTTTTTTTTCTTTGGCATATTATTAAAATGTTAATCTGTTGCGCGTAACCAATACGTTGATACGATAATATCAAAATTATATCTGTCTTGGGTTACTTCACCTAGGCGCGCAGGCTGTTGAGAAAAAGCAATAGACTCGACATCAACAATACGCAAACTACGTTCTAATTGTGAGAGAAAGTTTACAAAACCAGCGTAGGGCCCCGCAAGAGAGAACTCTACATTAATGCGCCCCAAGGGATCTTCGGTCCCCGTATCCTGATTATTTACAACCGTTTCAGGTTCGATCGTATTAACATCTTTCAAGATCAAGCCGTTTTGATCTGCAAGACGTTTGATATCAATAGTAGAAAACTTTACATTATCAACATGGGCAGGAAGTAGAGTTTCAAGCTGTTCTAATTGCACCACAGAGAAGGAATCTACTTGTTTTTTTAATTGCTCACGCATAGCACGCAATTGTGTTGCCGTACTGAGTGCATTTTGCAATTCACTCGATTGTGTACGCAGTACCATAATATTTTTATAACGAGGTGCAACAAAAACAACAATAACAAGTATACATCCAGCGATAATTAATATTGTAATAATATTTTTAAACATATATTTTTATTATACTGATTCTGAGCCTACGGCTGAAACTACTGCAGGAGTAGTAAAGAGTGGAAACGAACTTTCAAACGTCGTTAGCTCTGGAGATAAAATAAGCGTGAGATCAAAATGCACACGACTATCATCTTGTAATATAAAACTTGAAAAAATGTGTTCACGAATCAAGCGCTCTTGTGAAAAGATTTCAGCCTGTTCTGCAATAGCCTCGAATCCGCGCGCACGTCCCTTGACCTGTACCACCCCATGTCCATCCTCTCTAAAATTAAATTGAAAATTTGTGTACTCAATAGTTTTTAAAGTATTCTTTTCAAGAATAGTAAACAATGGGGCAACACTACGATGATTGCGTAATACGCGATCAGCAATTTTCAAGCGAAAATCCAGATCACGCCATTCCTCAATTAATGAGGGCTCGAATTGCTTTTCGGCAGTAGCCAGTTGTTCTTTGATTTGCGCAATGCGCAGAGTTAAATTTTTTTCAAAAAGATATACCCCACCAAAACTAATAGCCGTTACAAAAAATATCAACGTTGCAAGTAGTGTTATAATACTCACCGCACTACTCGCACTGGTGCGTCCTGCGTTCATAGAACCCTGACTTGGTAAATCGGGAGTAAACGTCTGCTTGGGAATAAAAGTTGTTTTCATTTGGTCAGGCATATATTTCTACTGATATTATACGTATGATTTTAAATATATCAAAGCACTTATACCCCTCTACTCCATCTCGTACAACGCAGCCCCAGTTGCAATAGCAAATTCTGGACCGACAGAGGACAGTACGCCCTCCAAAAATTCTGGTTTTGCAGTTTTGCGAAAAGGATCCCCTAATTGCACCGGTACTTGCAATTTGTCAGATAAAAACTGAGGCAACCCAACAAGGAGCCCACCGCCACCTACTACGATAATTCTATCTATTGCCTTATTATACTGTTTTTCAAAATCAAAAAGAACGCTCTTTATTTCTGAAATCAATGACATAACACCCATTTCAACAGAGCGCGCCACCTCTGCATTTCCCTCGCCCAATCCTATAGAGCGTTTCAATGTCTCGGCGCGATCAAAAGGAAGATTCAAAGATCGAGCAATAGTTTCAGTAATGAGTACGCCCCCACGATTAATCGTATGATATTTCATAATTGTTCCATACTGTATCAGGGCGATACGCGTTTGTGACGCACCCATATCAATGAGCGCAATTGGTGCAAGTTCATTATGAAAAGTTGAGCGCATGGCACTAAACACCTCTATTTCGTAGTGAAGTGCCTTGAGCGCCACTTGTGCGGTAATGTTTTTATACGACGCAAGAGCATCATTACGAACGGCGGCGACCAAAACCTCGACCTCATTGTAATCTTCTACGTTAGTATGCGCCACCATATCAAAACTCTCTTGTACATGAGACGGAATAATACTCCAGTTTAAAGTTACCTCTGAAATAGGCACCGGAATATATTTACGCGCTTCATTGGGCACTATTTCATCAAGTGAACTGAGGGCAGATTTTGGTAATTTTATAATAAAAATTAAACTCGCTGATGACTGCATTGCAAAAACACCTGTACGCGAGGTTACATTTGATTCCTTCATCACATCAAGGAGTGCAGTTGCAATAATGTCAGGGTCAAGTGGAGAGCCAAAACCAATAGGTTTATTATTATAGGGACCAAGAGCTACTTCACCATAGGTTGCGAGTACTATCTTTCCCCGCTCTTTTTTTAACTCAACTATCTTGATAGATGACGAACCAATATCAATACCCACCACACTATCAGGACTACCTGATAGTACAGGGAGTTTTAAATTTGATATAATCTTTTGAAATATATTTGCCATATATAGTGTCTATTATACGTTAAAAAAATCTGTTTTGCCATGTTCTTACGCGCCCTTATTCAATTTTTATTTCCCAGCACCTGTGTTGTATGTAAAAAATCGCCAGCACGATTGCACTTGGCCTGCGCGGAAAAGTTACACCCAGCAGAGACTTCTCCTTATCCATGGATTTTTTCTTGTTATCGCTACAAAGATCAGCGTGTAGAAAAACTCATTCGTCACTTAAAAAATAAAGAAGACTTGTCCCTCGGAGAAGTATTAGGAAAAATTCTCTACGCCCTCTGGCAAGAACACTGCCCCTCTTCTCCTCAACACATAGATATTATTGTGGCGCCTGTACCTGCTCGCAAAGAACGCCTCAAAAACCAAGGGTTTAATCAGGCAGAGCTGTTAGCGCGTAACTTTGCTCGCTGTAATCCTCACTCCACCTACATAAAAAAGCTTCTCGAACGCGTACGCGAAACAGACAAGCAAGCACTCATTCATGACAAAACAAAACGACGTGAAAATCTCCGTAACGCCTTTGCTGTACATCCAAATCAGAAGAAATATATCCAACAAAAAACAGTTATTATCATAGACGACGTCAGCACCAGTGGCGCAACACTGAACGAAATAAAAACTGCCCTCGAAAACGCCGGCGCAAAGCAAGTTTTTGCGATTACCCTTGCGCATTAAAAAACAGCTAGCAATAGCTATACTGCTAGCTGCTTTTAAAATTTTATATATTACTTTTTCTTACTTGCTGTTTTTGGTTTAGCTGGAGCTTTTTTCTTATCAGCCTTTACTGTTTCTTTCTTTGCAATTTTCTTTGCAATTTTTTTAGTTTCTTTTGCTTCACTTTTTTTCTCAGCTACTACGGCTACAGGTGATTCTTTTATCTCCTTCATTTCTTTCTTAGGAGAAGCATTATTTGACCCGCCAAGAAGCTTGATAATAGTATCGAGTTTCATGTTGAGTTCCATAATTTCTTGCTTGAGTGGATTTGTTTTTACTGGTTCACGTGCTGGCTCGCGGTCAAATCGCTTGTCAAAACTCTTGTTATCAAAAGATTTTTGTGGAGCGCGGGTATCACTTGAACTACCAAAACAATCGTTACAGTAAACAGGGCGATCACCACTGGGACGGAAAGGTACTTCACAGGACTTACCACAACTTGCACAGGTTGCCTTATGCATTTGCATTGGAGGTCGTTCTCCACCAAATCCTCCCCTATCACCGCCACGATCGCGACCACCTGAAAAACCACCGCGATTACCACCGCCAAAACGTGACCCGTTGCCACCACCACCAAACTTCTTGGAACCAAATCCTCCCCCACCTCGCCTATCACCGTTCGTATAACTATCCATAAAAAATTATATATTTAAATTATTAAAAAATTCCGAATACCTAGATATTATACTTTTATTGTAAACAAGCAAGCTCTTTTTTGTTATACTCCTAGCATTACTATCTATAATCAATATATCATCATATTTTATGTATACAAAAAAATTTATATTTTCTAGTCTCGCTGTTATCATTCTTATAATTGCCCTTGTTCTGGTAGTTACAAAAACATCTCCTCAATCAACTCTCGAAGAAAAAGAAACTGAAATTGAAACTATTTCTTTTGAAGAGCCCGAGCATTACAAAGCAACCATAGCAGAAAGTAATTATGGCGAGCACCTCATCACCCTTGAAATGTACGAAGACACTACTGCCCGCATGATCTTTGATTACAAGAGCACTGAAGGTGCGCCTGAAAATATCACCATACGTGAAGAATTAGGATATTGGAGATTCAGTGACGACGCACATGAAATGACCCTCACTATTAACAGCTATGGAGAATTGGATGGAGAAAATTATTTCGATATACAACCACCAAGAACGATTACCTTTATACGCACACCTGACGGTATTGAGGCTACTGCCTACGATACAGAACAGTATCCCTATGATTTTTTGAATTTTATTCCCGTACCCGAAGATGAAATGTATCGCTACGGAGATTACCTTTCATTTAAAATTTAATTTTTTGCTACTTCACAATAGTACGCATACATTTGACTACCCACAATTGCAAGTAAACATAACCCGACATATATAAGGAGTGCCCATGTAGCTGAAAGAGGGATAGCACGCAACGAACCCAACAAAAATACAATTACCCACGACGTCATTGATACTGCCCCCGAGGCAAAGGCGAGTTTACGTACTATTTTTAATTTGCGGGATAGTTGCGCTACACCTGTTCCACCAAAAACAATCTTTTTCAGGTTCGGAGCGAGCCATGCATTTAATAGTAATCCGTTGAGTGCAATGATTCCGAAAATAATCATTTTAGTGATAAATTTTGCTTTGAGGCTATATTCTGCTGGCGCAGCAAGATATAAACACAGCCCACTCAACACCAGTAAAACAATTATCACCCAAATCAGTTGTGACACCGTATCCAGAGTTTTATTTTCTGTCTGCGAGATTTTAAGATCTTTAAGAAAACTAAAAAACAACGTGTCAGTTACGATCACTGCGCCCAACCCAATAGCAGCAAAAAATGCGTGGATAATAATAAACACTGCTTTGTATTCTATAAAAAATTCTGTCATATAATTGAATATATCATACTAAAAAATCTTTTTTAAACAATCGCAATCCCTCACGAAACTGGGTTGCACCACCATGCGAAGGATGCCTGATGTGCGTTGCGGGAATACCTAATTCAGCCAAGGTCTTTTCCGCGGCGCGCCCAATAGCAACGACTTTTTTAATTGCAAACAATTCTATCAAGGTAAGGAGAAATTTTTGTCCAAGTAATAATTCATCACGTGTTGGTGGACGATTCGTGAGATCATTACCTGGGTGATGCGGATGAAATGGAAATGACGCCCAGATCAATGGATAGAAATTGAGCTCGTCCATAGTTTTCCATACTACGCTGGCACTTGCCTCGGCAATAGGTGTCTCGGTATGTTCTATGGCGAAACCGGTATCTGCAGTAAAAAATGAATGGGTTAATACTATTTTTTCAGAGGAAAAAGGCACGCCGGTCCTGCGTGTTCCCCTATATCCAGGTGCTTCACCCACGAGTAAAACACCGTCGGTGTTTTTTAACTTACTGACAAAATACTTTTTCAAATTATTTCTGCGTAGTGCATTTTCTGCGTGCGTATAATCCCATGGATTCACCGTGTGTTGTGGTGCTGGTGTTCGGGCAAGGGTTTCTATGAAAGCATCTATGCTATGGATGTTAGAAATCTTTTTGGACATAGTGATAGATTATAATATTTTTTACTTTTCCCAAAGATTTTTTGTTTTTAAAAACTCTGCTTTAAATTCGTCAAATTTGCCATCGAGAATTGCTTGGCGAATTTCCTTTACAAAATGAATGAGAAAGTATGTGTTATGAAGAGAGCCCAATATTCCTGCCAACATTTCATCAGCACGATAGAGATGTGACATATAGGCACGTGTGTAGTTAAGCGAGGTGTATGAAGGTGTTTCTGGATCTATAGGTGAAAAGTCTGTTTTATACTGCGAATTTTTGAGATTAATAATCCCCTTTCGTGTATATACATGCCCATGACGTGCAAGGCGGGTTGGAATGACACAATCAAAGGTATCAACGCCCTGTTCTATTGCCAGCAACATATCCAGCGGTTCGCCAATGCCGAGGAGGTGTCGGGGCTTTTCAGGTGGCAAGGTTTCATTTACCCAGCGCACCGCCGTACTAATATCATCTTTACTAAAAGATCCGCCTATACCAAAACCATCAAAATTCATACTGCTCAGTTGTCGGGCCGACTCTTTGCGCAGATCCTCAAAACGACCACCCTGTACAACACCGAACAACGCTTGCACGTTATTGGGATCAAGTTTTTCATGCTCAACAATACAACGCTCGGCCCAGCGATGAGTACGTTGTAATGCTTCTTTTTGATAGTCATGCGAGGCATGGGGCGACGTACACTCGTCAAAAGCAAAAATAATATCTGCGCCCAAATTCCATTGTATCTGCATAGATTTTTCTGGAGTTAATCGATGAGAAGATCCATCGAGATGAGATTTAAACGTAACGCCCTCTTCATCAATAGTACATAGTTTTTTCAAGCTTGCTTGTTCTACGCCTGTCGAAGGAGTCGAAGGATCGGCCGATTCAACAAGGTCAGGAGAAGCTACTTTTGAAACCTTTTTACCAAAAGCCTCGCCCAATGAAAATACTTGAAAGCCACCACTATCAGTAAATGTGGGACCCGGCCAATGCATAAATTGAGAGAGTCCCCCAGCCCGAGCCACGATCTCATCTCCCGGCTGTAAATACAGGTGATACGTATTAGCAAGCACCGCCTGCGCACCCACTGACGCAACCATATCTGGAGTCATTGCTTTTACCGTTGCCTTCGTACCCACCACAATAAATGCAGGGGTTTCTATAGCGCCGTGCGCTGTATGTATTATTCCAGCACGAGCAAGACTGTTCGGCACTTTTTGTTGTATATCAAAACGAAACATAACTCATATAACTATGATTACTCATTAGATTCTGTCTGTACTTGTACATACTGAATATTATTTATATTTGCAGGAATACGTATGTATATTTCCTTGAAAGGCTCGCGTTCGTCACTCACAATATACTCTACCACGCCCAGGACATCACGCGCACTCTTTTGACTCAGCAACACATCACCCTCAACAATATCAACACCTTGCGGAATATTTACTTGAAAATTACCGTTGCCGCGCCCTACTATATCAAATGACGATCCTGATGCGCTGTGATATGCAGATATCTGTTGTTGTGGTGAAGAATATGCACGAATCGTTGCACTTGTTTTTTGTACATCACTCACTTGTCCTAATAAAAGCGTGTTGTAGACATAGACAAGATTTTCTACAGCAATACCGTCATTGCTTCCTCGATCAATAATAAAAGAATCATACGGTGTAGCAGCTGGTCGAGTGGTAATGAATGCAACCACACGTGAAGATGTTGTGCTATTTTTTAGATTTATATTTTCTGTATCAGATGCAAAAGTTTCAAACTGTAGACGTTCTATTTCCAATGCATTCACTCGCTCTTCTAAAATATCTATATTTTGGACTAGCTTTTTTTTACTCTGTGAAACACTGGCAATACTTTTTTGGAGTGGGGTACTCAAATTCCATACACTGGCATCTAGTTGAGCAATTTTCTTGTCCAACAATGGCAGACAAATAACAACCACTACAATAATGAGTACTCCAAAAAAAATCTCGGTAAACAGACCTTCTGAATTTTTATTTCTTTTATCGCGGAGGAAGTTCATCGTGTTCATGGAGCAGTACCGGACGATACAATTCTAAATCTTCTAAAATCATGCCGGCGCCACGCGCAACTGCAGACAAGGGATCAGTAGCCACAAATACCGGCACGCCTAATTCATGGGCTATTAAGGTATCTAAATTACGTATCAAGGCGCCTCCACCAGTCAAATGAATACCACGTCGCATCACATCAGAAACAATTTCTGGTGGTGTTATTTCTAACACTTGTTTAATACCCTCAACCAGCAAGGTAATAGACGCGATCAACGATTCACGGATATCCGTATCAGTAACAACAATTTCACGTGGCAAACCTGTCACCAAATCACGTCCACGGATATTCATATGCAGTGGTTCGTGTGCCATCGCAGAACTAACTTGAATTTTTACTTCTTCTGCAGTTTTTTCACCAATCATTATCTTAAATTCACTTCTAATATACGCAATAATATCGCGGTTAAGCTTGTCCCCTGCTATTTTTAAATTTTTAGATTGCACAATACCAGCAAGTGAAATTACCGCAATATCAGTTGTTCCGCCACCAATATCAACCACCATAGATCCTACTGGCTCGTTCACAGGGAGCCCAATACCGATTGCTGCTGCCATAGGTTCCTCTACAATGTAGACTTCGCGGGCACCTGCTGACTTTGCCGCATCAACCACGGCGCGGGTTTCTACATTGGTAATACCTGATGGCACCCCAACAACCACGCGCGGGCGCAAACTGAAACCCTTTCGTTTTGACATGCGTTCTGCTTTGTTAATCAAATAGTGCAACATTTCTTCGGTTACTTCGAAATCAGAAATAACCCCGTCTACCAAGGGACGAATGGCCTCGATATGTCCTGGGGTGCGACCGAGCATTTTCTTGGCCTCACTCCCCACCGCAACGACGCGTCCTGTTTTTTTGTTGAGCGCTACAATAGAGGGCTCGTCAATGACGATGCCTGCCCCACGCAAATACACAAGAGTATTGGCAGTACCCAAATCAATACCAATGTCATTTGAAAATGTATTGTAAATTTTTTGTAAAAAATTCATGAAGTATTTCTATTAATGAAATCGATCAAATAAATCATCAACGCTGACTATTTCTGTGGCATCACTCTCGCGTCGTTTTATTTCTACACCACCACTCGCAAGTGATCGTTCACTCATTACGACGCGCCATGGAATACCTATCAAATCAGCGTCAGCAAATTTCTCTCCTGGGGCCAAATCGCGATCATCGTACAGCACCTCCACCCCACGCTCTAACAACTGCATATACACCGCATCTATTTGATCTTTCAATGCCGCATCACCCTTATCAAAACCAATCAAATGTACACGAAATGGAGCAATTTCTTCGGGCCATACTAGCCCCTTCTCATCTGCCAATAATTCAGCTATGAGACCCATGATGCGACTTGGTCCAATACCATATGATCCCATAAATACTGTTTGATCATTTCCCTCTTCATCTTTATAGACCAAGTGAAGCGCATCTGAAAACTTTGTTCCGAGGGTAAAGATATTTCCCACTTCTACAGAACTCACTTTTTCAAGATTTTCTTTTTTCACACCAAGCTCTGCCAAAACCTCATCAGTAAAAACTTCTTCGTTAATGGCTATTTTTTTATCACGCTCAACATAGACAATATCCTCACCAGCATCACTGATCGTTTGAAATTCATGTGAAAATTTTGAAAAAGACCCTCCCGACGCAAACGTCAAAAATGTTCGATCACCAATACCAAGGCGCTCAAAAGTGTAATGATATGCGCTGGTAATACGTTCGTAGAAGGCATCATGTTCTTCTTTATTGCGAGAAAAAGAATACAAGTCCTTCATCAAAAATTCACGACCACGCATGAGACCTGATTTCGCACGCAGTTCATTACGAAACTTTGTTTGAAATTGATACACATACACAGGCAAGTCTCGATACGATGCAATATGCTGCTTCATGAGATTCGTGAGCGGTTCCTCGTGTGTTGGAGCCAGTCCCACTTGCCCCCCACTATTCAAATCTGTTTTGAACCACACATCCATCACCTCATCATCCCAACGACCTGACGTTTCCCATACCTCGGGATTTTGCAGTGCAGTGAGTTGCACCTCTTGCCCACCAATGTTGTTCATTTCTTGACGGATAATAGTTACAATATTGTTTAATACACGTCGGCCAAGGGGTAAAAATGCGTAGACACCAGAAATTTCCTTGTGAATATATCCGGCACGGATAAGGAGCTGGGCGTTTTTAGAAACCTCTTCTGCTGATATGTCCTTGCGTGTTTTCGTAAATAATTGTGACTGTTTCATATATAGAGCATAGTACTGAATTTTTAAGGAAAAGCAAAAAATAACCTGTATATACGGTATTTGCATATTCTTGGATATATTGGTAGTTTTGTAGGTGAATTCTTCAATTTTGTTTCACAAATCAAATGTAAAAATATGGAGCCAGATGACAAAACCCCACCACGCCCAATCGATTGGAGAATGGAGCGCTCCTTAAAAAACCTGTGTGGCTACTGCAAAGGGTCACCGCCCGATTCACACTGCAATGGTTCTTGTTTTACCCGAGAGGATTTTAATCTTGGGCTCAGGAATCGGATACGAAAAGAGTATCTCGAACATGAACTTGCGGCCATACCCGCAAAGCGTATGGCACTCGAGGGGCGAGAGGCTCAACTAGAAGCTGAACTGAAGAAATATGAAGAGGATGAAGAGGAGTAAAAAGATGGGGGCCGTGCATACATGTGCACAGTCCCCTTTTTATTTACATTGAAAGCCTCTATTTCACACGATCAGCAAGATTATGAACCGACCCATTATGACGATTTAGTTGCATGTTAATTAAAGCCAGTCTCATAATTTACCCCTTCATCAGGTCTATAATTAAAATGAAAGTATTCTCGCTTCGTTCCTAATCGAAATCCATTTTCTTGCATGATGCCGATCACCCACTCTTGAAGCGCTTGGTATACTTTGCTTTGCTCGTCTGTCTTTTCCTTATAGAAATCAACGAACAGCGCCTCAATACCATCTTCCCCATTTCGTAAATATACTTCCCTGTTTTCTTTTGGATTCCACAGAGCCACATCTACTGATTTACCATTTGCATGAGGCATGTCTTTCATATTTAAAAGCCGATCAGTATCTTCAGCCCCAAATTTAGCAACTCTTTTGTTGTAAATCATTTCGTATAAATCTTTCGATCGATAGCCTTCTTTTATATAGAGTCTGTATCCTTTTTTCTGAAATTCTGTATCTATTGAAATTAGCGCATCAATAATTTCTGTACTTACCTGCACACGATCATCGGTTAAGCCTACAGAAAGTATATCTTCTTTTGTAAGACCATTTGCTTCGTATTTGTGCCAGTAAAAATTACTTCCTAAAAGTCCGTGCTGGTCTATGTAAGTGAGGGTTTGATGCATAAATAAAAAATGATTTTTAGTATAACATTTTTTCGTTTCTCTCACACTTTAAAAATTAATAAAAGCATTTTAAAGAACTTCCAACGTAAAAAATGAGCGATCATCCTTTACAGTGCCTGCTGGGCCTGCAAGTTCCTCTAAATTCTTTACCAATTCTTCCCTTGTTATCCAAACGAGTTCTGGGCCCCGCTCATAATCTTCTGCTGACTCAGGATTCTCTGGCTCCCCATGGAGTTTGGCTGTACAAATAATACTTTGAAAATACTTCATTGTTGAATTGTCATATGAACCAAAACTTCCTACCGGTTTGATGTCCTTAATAGCACAACCTATCTCTTCTCTTGCTTCGCGTATAAGTCCTTCTTCCCACTCTTCCCCTTCGTTAATACCTCCACTAGGCAAGGGATATATAGGACCAACCTCTTCTCTATATTTAATACATGCATAGTGATTCCACCTCGACCTTGATTCACTGCCTTTGGCAGTTCCGACTCTCTCTTATTGTCAGCTTGTTTAA
>CAZYBJ010000005.1:0-13994 GCA_964645325.1 uncultured Candidatus Saccharibacteria bacterium | reverse complement strand
TGCCTTTTTCATCACAACAACAAGCGTGGAATGACGAGTATGAAAATCCTCAGTTTCTTTCACTCGATAGCGAACCCCAACAAGATATTGTGCGGTTTGTGCGATGGTTGAAAAAAGAGGGAAAAGAAGTTCTGGGGAGAGATGTATTAATGGAGTGGCCCTTTGTATTAGATTTAGGTTGTGGTACGGGACGCAATTTGAATTATTTTGTAGAGGAATTTGATGCATCTGGGCGTGGCTACGATATATCGCCACGGGCTATTGCCTATGCGGAGGATACGCTCAGAAAAATGTTCCACACTCATACGGAGGCGCCTTATAACGCGCAGTATGAGGTCCGTAGTATAGCTGATCCCTACACTATTCCAGATGCGTCAGTAGATATTGTTTTGGATATAACCGCCTCTAATTCTTTATACGAGGGCGAGCGTACACTATATATGCGCGAGGTACGTCGTGTACTGAAAAAAGATGGCATTATGTGTATACGCACCCTCTGTCGTGACGGTGATCGCAATGCGCAGAATTTGCTAAAGCAGTTTCCTGGACCAGAACATGATACATATATTTTGCCAGATAGGGGAATTATGGAACGCGTATTTACCGAAAAGGATTTTCGCGAGCTGTATGGAAAAGATTTTGAGATTTTGGTGTTGCAAAAACAAAAGGGTTATCAACGTTGGGGGAATCAGAGTTTCAAGCGTCGTTATATTATTGCGTATATGAGATTGTTATAGTTCACTTTATTTTTTATTTTTATAGTAATGTTAGTATGCAAAAACCCCCTAAAGATAAAAGTATTCAATGGGTGATTGGTATTGATGAGGTGGGTCGGGGACCTATTGCAGGACCTGTATTGGTGTGTGGCTTTGCAGTGCGTGTGGATGCGGTGAGGGGGTTGAAGGGGTGCGTACAGTACTTAACCGATTCAAAAAAACTCTCTGCGAAGAAACGAGAACATGCTTATGACCAAATCATAGAGCTTATAAAAAATAAAAATTATTATTATAGTAGTGCCTCTGTTTCTGCAAAGCAAATTGATACACGCGGAATTAGTTGGGCGATTCGGAGCGCACTTGCTACAGTGCTCAAAAAATTAGAAAAATCTCCTGCCCAATGTACGGGAGAAAATGCATATGTGTGCCCCTGAAAGCTATAGATATCAGAAAACGATCATCAAGGGGGATCTCTCAGAGCCGGTAATTTCTGCGGCTTCTATTCTCGCCAAGGTTACACGGGATAAAGTAATGACACAGTATGCGAAGAAATTTCCCGAGTATGCATACTATGGTTTTGAAAAGAATAAGGGCTATGGTACGCGCGAACATTACAAAGCTCTTTCAAAATACGGAGCCTCGCGATTACATAGAAAAACGTGGATAAGAGACTATTAACGACGAGGTCGTCCAAAAGGTATTGTCTCTGGATATACGGATGTTGTGGTGGTAGTGGTTGTTGTAGCGGGTTCTGAAATTTGAATTGGTAAGGGCAGTGTTTCTGGATAGAGTTTTCTCATTTCATCATAAATATTAATTGTTTTACCTGTGTCCTCGATAAATACGGACTCGTCAGTAGTACAGCCCATAAGGTAGTTTGCAACACCCCGTGTTGTTTTATAAATGTATCCGGTGCCCATTTTTGTTTTTTCATAACTGATTTTACTTGGTGGCAGTGTCCATGGAACTAGGATTACTTTTTCAAACATACGCTGGAAGCTTTTTACAGCGTTAATAGTTGCTGCATCATATATGCCAGTAATAGGAAGGGCGAGATCTTGTAGTTGTGTTCTGAGGAAAATTTGCCAGACGGTTACTTCATTTTTTTGCTCTGAATGGAGGGCCGTATGAGGCTTTATGACTGTTTTAAAATTAAACACAGGACAAGAATTTTCATCACTCGGGATACCAGGATCTGCTACAGGATCCTCGAGAGGTGTTTCTGGTAGGACAGGAGGGAGTTCTTCGGGGTCTGGTACGGGTTCTATATCAAAGCCAAAATACGTATAGGCACAAAATGGTGGATGATGAAAATAGAATGGATATTGAGGATTGCGTGGAGTAAGAAAATTAACACTTAAAAATGGATCAGCATGAGGATCTTTACATCCAAATCGAATGAGAGAAACAGTACATCCAACACCCGTACAGTTTGTGTCTACGGTGGATACTACAGGGGGTACGATAGTACCTAATTCATAAGATCCACTATCACTGGTAAACACAAGGTCGCCGTTTCCATCTTGGGCTCGTGTTGACCCGCGCTGATCTTGGCTTGTAGTACTTCCAACTGCAAAGTCAATCGCAATAGAGGTTGCCTCGAGTGCATGAGTTTCCGTTGGTCCGCCATTATCAGCAAGGCTTTCTAATCCAGCATCAAGAACGTCTGTAATATCAGTTGCGTTATCAAAATAGTTCACACATGACTCTAGGGTATTACTAGGATTAGTATCACCAATTATGTTGTAGCTGGAAGAAAAGTTAAGATCACTGGGATGTCCGGCAAAGTTTAATGCGCAATTTTTTGTTGCACTGCTACTACTGGTGCTGTTTTCGGCAATAATATTATAGTGGAGTTCAATATCCGAAACAGCGTCAGGGGTTCCTTCAAGAATAATACCGGCATATTTTCCTGTGTTTTTTGTTATGGTTGAATGGAGAAGATAGAGATTTTGTATGGCAGGAATTCCTGCGTGTACAGAAGAGTTGACAAGGGCAATTCCCGCATGTCCTGTTGATGATGATGCGGCGTTACCACTAAAAGTTGAGTTTGTTATGTCAACATCAGTAGCGGCGTAAAGAGCAATACCCGCAACGCCATTTGCCGCAGTACTGGTATTGTCTGCAAAAAGACTGTTATCAATAGTTGCGGTACTGTGGATGAAGGAGAAACCTGCAACAGCATTACCCAGTGATGATTCAGTATTATTGAGAATAGAGCTGTCTGTTATGGTAACAATGGCATCTTCAAAATAAAAAACACCAGTATTATCTTCTATAGTTGTAGTATCAAGAGTAATATTTAAAGTAATGCTGTCAGAAAGGTGTCGACTGGCAAATGCTGTGGGACCAGTGTTGTTGCTGATGGTACTCCCAGAAATGTTGGTTGTGCGCCCCCCTGAACCAGAATAGACATACAGCGCAGCGCCAGTAAAAGTGGCTTGGTTGTTGTCAATAAGAGAGTTTTCTACAGTAAGTAAAGTACCTGTATGTAAAATAGCACCGCCATAGCGAGTTGCGCTATTATTTTCAATACGTGAATTTCGTACAGTGAGTGTTCCCGAGTTGGCAATACCACCGCCACCAACAATAGGGGCAAGCGGGGTTCCAGAACTTGTCGTAGAATTTCCTGTAACCGTTACGTTGTTTAAGGTAAGAGTTGAAGAATTAAAAATCCCAGAACCGCTGGCCCCTGTGGTTGTTGTTCTTCCGTTACTGATAATAAGATCAGTAAAAGTTACTCCTCTTCCTCCAGATATTTGAAAAATACGAAAATTTGAACCAGACGAGCGCGTAATCGTTCTCTGTGTTCCAGGAACGTTACTTTGTATGCTGAGCGTACTGTCACTATCATTGATAGGAGGGAGGCCGTTAGTTCCAGAATAAATAGCGGTAAGAGTGATATCGTTCAGTAACAAAATGGTATCATTGCCATAACTACCAACAACATCGCCATCCGCAACAGTACACGTACCACTATCAAGATCGGTGTTTGTAGCGAGTATGGCGTCTTGGAGCGTACATGCAGTACCATCAACAGAAATAGTTGCCGCGCTGACATTTTGTGTAAAGAATGCTGAAATAACAGTAACAAAAACAGCACACAGGAAAGTTAAAACTAATTTTTTCATATTTTATAAATAAAAAATAATAAATATGGACGGATTATAACATAATATATAGAATTTATACACAAGTAGCTTGAGGTGGCATGTATTGCGTACCTCTTTTTTTTATGTATAATCGTTTCTATTATGGTTATTCGAATGCGACATACGCGTGCTCACACTGGTAATCGCCGGTCACATCACGCCCTTATTGCTCCAACGCTGGTTGCGTGTAGTAATTGTTCTGCGTGGAAACTTCCTCATCGTGTGTGTATGGAATGTGGTATGTATAGAGGTAAACAAATCATTGATGTTGTTGCAAAGACTAAACGACGACAAGCAAAGCTTGCTGCGGTTAAAAGTTAAAATGCAAAATACACGGGTCAAGAGTTAGGACAAGGTAGGGTAAAGTAAGTAAGTAAGTAAGTTTATTTTTTTCTTTTTTCTTTCACTTCATTTTATATATTTATGGCTAATAGACACCTCGCACGTTCCATAGTTATGCAAACATTGTTTGTGTTTGATTTTAATCAATCTGCAGAATCTTCTGCGCGTGAGGTCTTGCAATATAATATAGATGAATTTGGTCCAGGTATTGAGGATCCAGAGTTTGTGGAGAGTTTATTATTGGGTACTTTGAAGAAAAGGGCAATTTTAGATGAAATTATAGAAAAAGCTGCCCCCGAATGGCCCGTTGATAAAATTAACGCAGTTGATCGCAATGTTTTGCGATTAGGCTTGTACGAGCTTTTATTTGGAAATTACGATCAGGTACCCCCCAAGGTTGCTATTAATGAGTCTATAGAATTGGCAAAGTCTTATGGTGGTGAATCTTCTGGTCGTTTTGTGAATGGGGTGCTGGGTGCAGTATATAAAGAAATTGGTGAGCCGGGTAAGACTCAGCAAAGTAAAAAACATACACGCACTGAGGTTGCTTACGAGGATATGCCTATTGATCAAAAAGCGGGCGCAGTGGTGTACTCATTACATAATGGTCAGTACTATCTGGCAATGATTCATGATGTCTTTGGATTCTGGACGCTTTCTAAAAGTGGGGTACAAGAAAACGTCGGCGAAACACCAGAGGCAGCAACGGTTCGTGCACTGAAAGAAGAAATGAATCTTGATATTAACATAATAAAAAAAATAGGCGAAAACGAATATATTGCTAATCATCCAGAGCGTGGACGTGTACGCAAACACGTTATGTATTTTCTTGCAGAGGCACCGTATGGTGAAATCAAGCTCGAAGAAGACGCGGGGGGTATTGATGATGGGAGATGGTTTTTGTTGGATGACGTTCTGCAATTGCGTATGTACGATGATGTTACGCAGTTAATTGCAAAGGCAGCGAGCGAGTTGCTTGGTCAGCATAAATCTGATACTGTGCAAGAAGAGTAATATATTTTAATATAATTTTTTATAACAATTCACGTATTAGGTTTGAAAAGTAATTTTATAGGTAACTATTACTTAATAAACGTAAGATGTGTTTATGTCGTAGAGCATACACCTGTATGGAAACTATGGAAAAATTTCATAATCTCGAAAATGCGTTGGGCATAGAGTTTATAGACAAAGATTTGCTTCAACAGGCCTTTGTGCATCGTTCGTATATAAATGAAAATCCCAACATGGGCTTGTCGCATAACGAGCGTTTGGAATATTTGGGGGATGCGGTGTTGGAACTCGCTATTACCCATTTTTTGTATAAAAAGTTCCCTGAAACTCCCGAGGGGCAGTTGACGGCATATAGGGCAGCCTTAGTGCGCACCGAATCTATCTCTGATGCTGCGCAAAAATTAGATTTTGGTGAATATTTGCTTTTATCAAAAGGCGAGGCAAAGGATATGGGTAAGGCACGACAGTATATACTTGCAAATACTTTCGAATCTTTTGTGGGGGCACTCTACTTGGATCAGGGTTATGATAAGGCCGAGCAGTTCATTGGAGAGCAATTACATGCTAAAATAGATGAAATTATGGAAAGTGGTTCATGGAAAGATGCAAAGTCATGGCTTCAGGAAAAGGCACAGGAAAAAATTTCTGTAACACCAACGTATGTTGTATTAAATCAGGTTGGTCCTGATCATGAAAAATTATTTACTATAGGCGTTGTATTTCATGAAGATATTATTGCCGAGGGAACAGGATATAGTAAACAGGATGCCGAGCAAAAGGCCGCGAAGGCAGCACTCGAAAAAATGAATTGGAAATAAATAATATTAACGTATGAAACTTAAATCGCTTACGGTACATGGATTTAAATCATTTGCTCATAAAAGCGAACTCTTCTTTACTTCGCCTATTACGGGAATTGTAGGGCCCAATGGCTCGGGAAAATCTAATATTGTCGAGGCTATGCGATTTGTTCTCGGCGAACAGTCAATGAAATCTCTCCGTGGCTCGTCTGGAACAGATTTAATTTTCAAGGGGGGTGGTGCGACGCGTTCTATGAATAGGGCGAGCGCCTCGATTGTTTTTGATAATAGCGAGCGCGTTTTCTCGTTATCTACTATTGATGATACAAAAATTTCACTTGATTTTGATGAAATTACCTTGAGTCGTGAGGTGTATGCTGACGGACAAAATATCTATATGATTAATGGCCATGAAGTGCGTCTGAAAGATATCATTGAACTTATTGCTTCGGTGAATATTGGCTCTTCGGGGCACCATATTATTTCGCAGGGACAGGCAGATCGATTGTTAAATGCCCACGCCAAAGAGCGCCGGCATATGTTAGAGGATTCATTAGGCTTGAAAATTTATCAGTATAGAATTAAAGAATCAGAACGTAAATTAGAAAAAACAGCTGAAAATATAAAAGAATCATACGCACTGCGTCGTGAACTTGCTCCGCATATAAAATTTTTAAAACGACAGGTAGAAAAAATAGAACAAGCAAAAGAAATGCGCACAGAATTATTTGGACGCTATATGAAGTATTTGAAACATCAAGAATCATTGCTTGTGTTACAGAAAACAACTCTTACCCAAGAGCGCGAAAAAGTAAATTATGAAAGCATTACCATCAAGCATACTCTGGATGAATTTCGTGCAACACTCAGTCAACAAAAAGAATTAGCAGAAGAACAAGAACTGAAAGTACTCGAAGAAAAACGCTTTGCATTGTTGCGTAGTAAAGATGAATTGAGTAGAAAAATTGGCCGCATTGAAGGAATGATCGAAGTTGCTGAACAATTACAAAAAGAAAGTCGTGATGAAAATGCAAATCAAGAAGTTATTCATATTTCACTTAATACGATTCAAGACTTCTTGCAAAATCTTGATGACGATATACATGCTATAAGTGAATATGTTGATATACAGCAGATACGTGGAGCGTTGATAGGTATGCGTACGCGTTTGACTGAATTTGTACAGATGCACAGCACAGAAGTATCAGTCGCTCATAATAAAGAGCACCTACAGAACCAAGAACAAAAAATTGAAGAGCTTCACGCACAGTACAGTGAGTTGAGTGAAGCCTTGCGATCGGTGGATATACAAGAGGGCGACATGCGCAAACACATAGAGATGCTACGCATACGTATTGGTGAATTAACGCGTGATAGCAAGGGGCGCGAACAAGAATTTTTTGCACTCAATGGTCAATATAATGCGCTGCAATCACAGCTTAATATGATTATTTTGCGTGAAGAATCTCTGGACCATGCACGGCAAGTATTCCAAGAGGAGATTGACGAGGCCGTAGTACTCCTTGGTGAAACCGTGTGGCAGTATAAACAAGAACCGACCCAATATGATTTTAAGAGTAGCGAAAATCTAGATATTGGCACGCTTGTTCATACATTAGAAGACGAGCGTCGTGTTATCGAACGTTTAAAAATAAAAATCGAGGAAGTGGGCGGTGGATCGGGTGCAGATGTTTTGGTTGAGTATAACGACACCGTAGAACGTGATCAATTTTTAGAGCGAGAAATTACTGATCTAGAACATTCTGTAGAAGCACTGCAAAATATTATTGATGATTTAAAATCACAATTACGCACAGAGTTCGAGGCAGGTATTCAAAAAATTAATACGCAATTTGATACTTTTTTTAAAGTAATGTTTGGAGGTGGGGAAGCCCAGTTATCCCTTGTTTCTTTGGCTGAACGACGGAGTAAAAAAGATGGGGACATACTTGAAGAAGAGGGAGGAGCAGAAGATGATAGTACAGAAAATGAAAATGAAGAAGTAAAAAAAGAAGAAGGGGTAGATATTACGGTAAAGTTACCGCGCAAAAAGATTCAAAAACTCCAGATGCTTTCAGGGGGTGAGCGATCACTGACCTCTATTGCACTCTTATTTGCACTCACACAGGTAAACCCGCCACCTTTTCTTGTCCTCGATGAAACAGATGCTGCGCTCGACGAGGCGAACAGTCAGCGTTATGGAGATATGATTGAAACGCTTTCAAAGGTTTCTCAGCTGATTCTCGTAACCCATAACCGAGAAACCATGTCCCGTGCGCAGATCTTGTACGGTGTTACCTTGGATGCAGAGGGTGCCTCCCAACTCTTGTCAGTTAAGTTTCAAGATGCATTAGTATACGCAAAATAATAAGTATGTTACAATTCGCTTTGTATTGTAATATATCGCATTGCCATTATGATTTCTCTAGAACGTAAAAGTTATATAAAAATTCTTAGTCTTGCGGCAATGATTGCCGTACTCTTTTCCAGTCCCTTATCATATGTGTTTGCACAAGGCATAGAAAGACTTTCCCTTACCTCATCAGCACTAGAGGCGAATGATAATTCAGCGTCAGCGACGGCGTCTGCAGATGGACGCTATGTTGTCTTTCATTCAGATGCTACTAACTTGGTAGCAGGTGATACCAATGGTAATGCAGACATATTTTTGCGCGATACCCTCACTGATACTACGACACGTATATCAGTCAGCTCAACTTCTGCAGAGGCGGTTGGTGGGGATTCTTCATATCCATCTATTTCAGCTGATGGGCGCTACGTTGTTTTTCAATCAGATGCAACAAATTTGATTACTAATGATACTAATGCAACGCGTGATGTTTTTTTACGTGATATTCAATTGGGTACAACAACACTCGTTTCAATTGAGGTTAATGGAGTAACAGGGGGTAACGGAGTTTCTTCGGGGGCCAAGATTTCTGCCGACGGAAACTATGTTGTTTTTGAATCCTATGCTACCGACCTTGTTCCTGCTGATAATAATTTGAGTAGAGATATCTTTATTTACGATATTCAGGCGAATGGATCACCAGAACTTGTTTCTGTAGATACGGTCGGTATCTTGTCTAACGGGGATTCTTCTACAGCTGCTGTTTCTGCAGATGGACGCTATGTTACTTTTCATTCAGAGGCGACAAATCTTGTTCCTGCTGATACCAACAATCGTCCCGATGTATTTCTTCACGATACTCAATTAGATATTACTACACGAGTATCAGTAGATTCTCAGGGTACGCAAGCAAATAATAGTTCAGTAGGTGCTCGTATCAGCGCAAATGGGCAGTACATAGTTTTTTATTCATCAGCAACTAATCTCATATCTGGTGATACCAATGGTTTTATAGATGTATTTTTACACAATACTCAAACAGGCAGTACTACACGAGTATCAGTAGATTCACAGGGTCAACAAACAAATGATAATTCCTTCGCTTTTGTAAACATTTCTTATGATGGGCGCTATGTTGTTTTTGAGTCTGAGGCAACTAATCTCGTTAACGATGATACGAATGGTGATTTAGATATATTCTTACATGATACTCAAACGGGGGATACTACGCGGGTATCAGTAGATTCGCAGGGTAATGAGGGTAATGATAATTCATATGCACCATATATTTCAGACGATAATCAATTTGTTGTTTTTCATTCAGATGCTACTAACTTGGTAGCAGGTGATATCAATGGCAATATAGATGTATTTATGCATGAAATAGAAACCGGATCAACAACAAGTTCTAGTCAGGGGTCAATAAGTCGTCGACGTTCAATACATATGTTTACTCCTCCTCAAGAGACAGCTACGTGTCCCTATTTTAACGAATATTTACGGTTACATGATAGAGATGAAAATAAAGGCGGAATACGTAAACAAGTATCATTGCTGCAAGAGTTCCTTATACAGCAGGGCTTTGAAAAACTTATGCCGATAGATGGTATTTTTGGCATGATAACAAGAAGCGCAGTTATTGCTTGGCAGAATCACTATGCGCAAGAAGTGCTTTGGCCATGGTCTCTCTTTTCAAATAAAACAATAAACACTGATGGTTACTTTTATAAAGCATCTCGTCGTTGGGCAAATATGCAAAAAGGTTGTCCTGAAAGCGTTACACTGGATAACGGCGTCGTATTGCCCGCGGATACCACAAGGTTAAAAGTATTTTATTAAGCCTTCCTTCTAATCCCCCTCCCATAGAGGGGGAAACCAAAAACAAATGTACTCCTAAAATCCAACCCTATTATTCCTGTGAATGCAGGAATCCCTCAACTCTCTAATGGATGCTACTTTTCGGCGATTTGAATTGTGCGGTGCTACAGGATTTGTTGGTTGCTGAGCTTGTCGAAGCAACAGAAGAGCTCCTCCTCATCCGAGGAGGGGAGTCCTTCGCATGAGTTTAGTACAACATCGAATGAGAGCAGTCCCCCTTCTTGGGAGGGGGACGACTGCCGGAGGCAGTAGGGGGAGGTCTTTACATCCCAATAAATCGCCAGTGCCAAGGTTCGTAGATAATGCCAGTTTCCTCTTCTGCCCCTTTGGGGTAACTCATATTAAATCCATAGAGATGGGCGTTTTCTTGTAACCACATACCCTCAGGGGTCTCACCAAACAACGATGACGCAGAGTCATAGTTCATAGAAGCGCCCGCGAGATCAACCGCAAGTCCTAATTGGTGTTCTGAATGTCCAGGTTTTGCAACATGTAAATAGTTTGAGTCACCATGTTTTTTTTGTGAATTGTTATACAGTATCTGTTGTGTTTCGTAATCTCGAAATCCAGAGGTAACCACAATGTCGTGACCACCAAGGATGCGTGCATCATCGAGCATCTTTTTTAAATAAATTGCTGCATTCTTGTCGAGGCAGATAACACGCCCTTCTTTTGTAGGGAGAATTTTTTGTATCTCTATCAAGGTGCTGGGAATATAATTTCCCATATTTTCAGTAAGTTCTGTTGTTGTGTAATCAAGAGAGTCTGTTCCCGTTCCTTCTGGGCAGGCATTCTCTTCTTTTTTTTCTATGGATTCATCTATAATTTCTTTTACTCCTTCGTTTTCTTCTTTTTGATTTTCTTGATTATATGCGTGGGCACTGGCAAGCAAATAGCTACTTTTGAGTGTTTCGCGGAGGACTTTTTGGGCATGCTCTTTTTCTTGCACATCACTACTAAGAGGGGAGAGAGAGGAAGGAGAGCTTGAGAGTAGGGGCGAGCCTGAGGATGAAGTAGGAGGAGTATATGCAAATATTTTTTGTGTACTTTCAAAACCCAATCCCACCACGCCAAAACCTACACCGAGTGCTAACATTCCCCAAAGTATATAACTTGTTCGTGAATAATCTTGCATTACTTTGTATTTTTTACTTTATGCACGTTACTCGAGTATCATATAATCTATGAGACGATTTTCAACATCTACCTTGGCAAGACGTACGCGCGCGCTATCACCAATTCGAAACTCCTTACCTGTTTTTTGTCCGCGTACCGTATTGGTAGTAGCGTTAAATTCAAAATAATCACTTTTCATATTTTTGAACATGGCCATACCCTCTGTTTTAGTAGAACGTTCTGAGAGGAAAATACCTGACTTGCTGAGCCCTGTAATCATGGCGTCAAATTCTTGGCCTATGTACTGTTTCATGTAGCGCGCCTGCATATAGTGTATAGAGGTGCGTTCCGCCTCGGCTGCATCACGTTCACGTGAGGTTGCATGATTGGCGAGTTCGTTATAACGCTCATACTCGGCTCTGTCCATAGGCATATTTTTTAAGCAGGCTTCTAACAGGCGATGTACCATAATATCAGGATAACGACGAATAGGAGAAGTAAAATGGGTATAATACGTAAATCCAAGGCCGTAATGCCCGATGTTTTCAGTCGTATAAATAGCCTTCGCCATTGAACGCGCAATAGATAAGGAAAGGGCATCGCGCTCGTCATCGTTTTTTGCATTTTCAACAACAGTACTTAAATAATGAGAGGGGATAACGCCTTTTTGTATAGGCGCGTCATAGCCAAGGCTTTTCAAGAAAAGGCGCAATTCCTGTACACGTTGTATTTCGGGTTTGTCATGAACGCGATACACCATAAAACTTCTTTTCGACGCCTCTGACATATACTGTGCTACATAACGATTAGCGAGGAGCATCCATTCTTCAATCATTTTATGTGCGTCTTTGCGAGATTTTTTACGTACTTCGAGGGGATTGCCTTCTTCGTCGAGTACGAAACGGAGCTCTTCTTTTTCTAGGGTAAGGGCACCTGCGGCGATGCGTTCGTCGCGATAATGCTTGGCAAGAGTGTTCAAAATAACTAATTCTTTTGCAAAGGGCCCCGTGCCTTCTTCGATACCTGTCTGTGCTTCTTCATAGGTGAAACGTTTATCTGAAGAAATAATCGTCTTGCCGTACCAGCAATCAGTAATTGTTCCGTCAGCGTGTAGTGTAAAAATTGTAGAAAAACATAACTTATCCTCATTCGGGCGCAGGGAACACAGATCGTTCGACAGTGCCTCGGGAAGCATGGGAATAGTTCTATCGACTAGATATACTGATGTTGCGCGTTCCTGTGCTTCGTCATCCAGCGCACTGCCCTCCGTAACATAGTGGGAGACATCAGCAATATGTACACCAATTTTATACGTATCGTCACTGATATATTCAAAAGACAGCGCATCATCAAAATCCTTCGCATCATCTGGATCAATAGTAAACGTAGTAATAGCTCGTATATCTAATCTACTGTGTATATCCGCATCAGTAATACCGGTAGCAACGAGTGCGTCAGCCTCGACAACAACTTCTTCGGGGAAGTCCTTATCAAAGCCTTGTTCCAGTGCAAAGCCTTCGATGTAGCCATCGAGATTATCTTTGTCACCTAAAATTTTACTCACCACTCCCATTGCGCCTGTTTCCCAACTCGTCAGCGTTACGAAAACTTTTTGACCAAGAACTGCACCAGCGAGATCTTCTTTGGATATAATAATTTCTAAGTTGTTATACCGGTCAAGGGGATCAATAAAAAAATTGCCGTTTTTCTGTTCTAGAATACCTACGTAACCACGCTTATTGCGTTTAATAACGCGCAGTACTTTTCCTATATAACCCGTGCTTTTTTCTGATTCGTATATTTCTACCTCAACGAGGTCTTTGTGGAGTGCTTGACCAGTTCCATCTGCAGGAATTTCAATGACGTGATCAATAGTATTGTTGCGTACAAATCCCACGCCGTTTTTTCCAAAGAAAAAGACTCCTTCTAATGTTTGTGTATGTAATGTGCTTTTTTTATTTTCCATATATTCCTTATAATACACGAGAGCGGGGGAATTAACTAGCCAAAATAGGTGATTGCACAAATGATAATTACCAAGTAAGATGAGAGAAACAATTCTTAAAAGATAAACATAATAGTATTTTTATGAGCGAGAAATTTTATCCCCAACCCCCTATAGTAGAAAAAGAAAGAAGAATGGAGAGTTCAGTTAAGCCAGGTGCCTACCAGCATTGGAAATTAGATTATCCTGCTGATGCAGAGCATGCAGAGGATGGTGAGACTCGTGGGCTCTATCAAGTTTTGCATGTGATTAATTTTGATCGCAATGTAGACAGAGAAAATGAAAAAATTGTTAGTAACGGCAATTTTTCCGGTGTAATTAAGGATATTCCAAATATTGGCAAAGTTGACTCATTGATGTTCCAGAGGAATATATGGGTAATCTGGTTCACTTTCTGGTAAACCACATTTTGAGAATGAGGGAGTTGTAGCACTTGCAAGAACCGAAGATAATTGGGGTGAATCAGGTAAGGGTAAAAGAGAGGTAGATGGTAAAATGAAAGAAGTAACTTTTGAAAATCGTTTCAGACCAGTTGATCCAAATGATGCTGAATTAATCCAGAAATGGGCATAAGTACCCTTTTTGGGACCCAATTTCACTCCTTTCTTTTACGTTTCAGTA
>CAZYBJ010000004.1:0-14416 GCA_964645325.1 uncultured Candidatus Saccharibacteria bacterium | reverse complement strand
ATGTAGGTTATAGCGGGGCAGGAATAACTGGAACACCTGCAACACTAGAAATTAATAGTCAACTGCGTGTCAGTGGGCAAATTCGTGATACCAGTCTCGCCCACGCCATGGGAGCCGCGCAACCAGTATATGCTGATACCAACGGCGTTTTGATTACCTGTGCTGCAACACCAACCTGTTCACCTATTGCACAGGCGCCCACACCATGTAGTTTCAACGACGATCCAGATGCATCATCACCTGATAGTGCATCGTGTGGATCTATACGAAACACTGCAAATATGCGTGTTGCAAAATATGAAATAGTTAACCAAACTGGATTTACTTATACAAGTACTCCTCCATCAAATACTGATAATGGACCTATTGGATTTAATAATCCCTATCTCTATGACGGAGCGGGTGGGGTGGGTACAGATTTTGAAAATCTTGCACCATTTCGTATGCGCGCGGTTGATGGCGCCTGTGTTGGACCATGGAGTGTATGGTTCGGTCCCGGGTCATCCGGTCCTATTAATAATTAAATCTTTATTTCTTTACTCTCTATGACTATGATAAAAAAAATAAAACTTCTTGCCCTTGCAACACTTGTATTTTTTGGAGTGAGTGGAGTCTTTGCAGCAAGCACATCGATAGGTCCAGCGAATTTGAATAGTAATGTTGATGGGCCTATTACCCTCGGTGGAACAGCGCAAAAAAAATCAGGAAAATTTGGTTTACATGGTGTCCCTCCCCCACAGTATGATTTTATTGTTGAGGCGCCATCTGGCAATCGCAGTTTAGGCAGTACCCTGTTTAAGGGTGGTGTACGTACAGGTTCGGCATTTTTTGGTAATGATGTTGAGGTAGGCAGCGTAATCCCTGGTAGTAGTGTTTCGGTCTATGGCGACGTAAAAGTCTTGGGATCGGGAAGTGTGGTTATCAATGATGCGCTCCAACACACCAGTAACACACCACAACCCGTATGTTCTGATGTTCAGGGTAATCTTCGTTTGTGTAATTTGGCAATAACCAATTAATAGCCTCATTCTTTCTTTATTTTTAATGAAAAAATATATGCATAGCAGTCTTCACAAAAAAATAATTTTTTCTTTTCTTGGTCTTGCCCTTGTACTTGGTCTTGCAAGATTAATACCGACACACACCTCATTTGCTGCTCCAACTACTGGTAATGTTACTGGGTATGCAACAAGTGATAATTTTGGAACTCTTGATATGAACTGTTCGAATTCTAACTGTACCGTACCCTTTGGTGTAAATATTAACGAAACCACTGGGGCATTTTCTGGATATGCTTGGAGTGATGTCGTGGGTTGGGTCAAGTTTCAAAGCAATAGTTGTGGACCAGCGCCTATGATGAACATTACGACCGGCGCGGTAAGTGGTTGGGCACAAGCAATTTCACCAACACAATGGACCAGTAGTTCTGCTCATGGAGGGTGGACTGGGTGTATACAGCTCGCAGGATACACCAGTACGACCAATCAGGCTTATGGGGTAACTATTGATCTCAATACAGGTAGTTTTAGTGGTTCGGGATGGAATGGGGATGAGGTAACTGGAGATACCATTCCTGATATTGGTGGTGGCTGGATTCGCTTTGCTGGAGCACAATTAAATCTTAGTCAGAATGCAGATATTAATCTTTTCACTAATCCTTCATTTTCTGGTAGTTGTGGTGATGATGCAAGTCTCCAGTGGACACTGAATCATGTTATCGACAATCCATGTGAACTCCATGTAAATGGATCCTTGGACCAAACCTTTAATGCTGGCACCAGTAACAATGTAACCTACTCGATTACTGATGATAATCAGCCAACGGTGTTTACTATGAAATGTGAAGACGCCGGTCAGCCAGGTTTAATGATTACGAGTAACCCAATTTCTCTACAATGTAGCAATACAACACAGTGTAATGACGGCCTCGATAATGATCGCGACCAAAGAACAGACTCGGCAGACAGCTCGTGTCACACTGACTGTAATGCTAATAATTTAGGCACCTACAATCCTACTATTGATAACGAATCCCGTGTATGTATTGGCAACCCAACCAATGGTGGTGGTACGGGCGGAACAGGTGGGACCGGTGGTACAGGTGGTACCGGAACAGGAACCGCTCCAATTATTATAGAAAATTAAACAAACAACAAACATAGTGATACCTTAAAAGAACTCTCTTGCCTTCGAAGACAAGCAGAGTTCTTTTTATTTATGCTATAATTTTTTGCATATGTTAGTGCCCGATAAAAAATTTATTATTGGTAATTGGAAAGGGAATCCATCCCATCTTTCAGGTGCTTTGGAACTTGCGCGCGCCCTTGGTGAAAACTCTTCCAAAACTACCGAGGTAGTGATCTGCCCACCCCATGTTTTTCTCCATCCTGTACAAAACGCATTTGCTGTTTCTGTTTCTTTGGGGGCACAAGATATACCTACTGAAAAATTTTCTGCAGAACAACTTGCTTCTTTGGGTGTACGGTATGTAATCCTTGGTCATTCATCGCGACGGGCGTTGGGCGAAACAGATGTGCAGGTGAATGAAAAAATTCGTATATGCCTCGACAACAACCTTGTTCCTATTATCTGTATTGGCGAAAATACGCGGGATACTGAGGGAAATTATTTAAAAGAATTAGAAGCACACATTCGCGCATCGTTTGCAGGTTACACCAAATCAGATCTCGAACATATGATTATTGCCTATGAACCTGTGTGGGCCATCGGGGAGCAGGCAACGCGTGAGGCAAGCCCCGAAGAATTTGAATCTAGCATGATCTTTATAAAAAAAGTACTGAACGACATGACCGGTAACAGCCCTGTAGGCAAGCTTACTATCATTTATGGGGGTTCGGTGAGTACAGACGAGCAATTAGCCTCATACCTTACTGTAGGGGCCTGTGGAGTCCTTATAGGCAGGGCAAGTCTCGACGCCACAGTGTTTAACGCTCTTTGTTCACGTATGAAAACATTATGAAAACACTTTCTTCTTTAGATCTAACTCTCTATGCTGGCAAGCGCGCACTGGTGCGCATTGATGCCAACGTGCCTATTGGCACTGATAGTATTCTTGATCCTTATGAAGCCTTTCGGATTGATATTGTTATTCCTACGCTTCGTCTCCTGCAAAAAAATAATATTTCTATAACCCTTCTCGCCCATCATGGAGGACTCGATGACACACAAAGTCTCGCCCCTGTTGCAGATTATTTGAAAAATAATTGGGGGTTTGATTGTGCATTTATACCTGGGCCTATTACAACATCTCTATCAATAACAAACACGCCCCTAACCCTGCTTGATAATCTCCGTCTGAATCCAGGCGAGAAATCAAATGATCCAGACTTTGGAAAGTTACTCGCCTCATACGGTGATTTCTATATTAACGAAGCATTCTCAGCATCGCATCGCAAGCATGCAAGTATTGTAGGTATTCCAAAACACTTACCCAGTTATATGGGACTCCATCATGAAAAAGAAATTACTACACTAGAAAAACTACGCACAACAAGAGAGGGGTTAGGGGTAATCGTGGGTGGTTCAAAATTTGAAACAAAAATAGATTTGATACGACAATTCTTAAACCAGGGAGTTCCTGTTTTTTTAGGTGGGGCACTAGCACATGCTATTTACCACGCCCGTGGATACGCGCTGGGAAAGTCTTTTATAGATACTACTTGTAGTGTAGATGATATTGCACAGCATCCACTCCTCTTTGTTCCTGAGTATGTTCTAGTACAAACAGGTTCTGGCGAGCTTGGAGAGTATGCGCTTTCTGATCTCTTCACTCTTTCTGAAAGTGATCCTGATTTTTCTATTGTAGATATGGGCGAGCAGTCACGCGGAGAAATTAACTTGTTCTTATCAACCAAAAAAATACTTCTCTGGAATGGTCCGTTGGGTTGGTATGAAAAGGGATACACCATGGGAACGCGCATCTGTGGAGATGTGATAAAAAAATATCCAAACCTTGTGAGTATTTTAGGAGGCGGTGATACACTCACCCTTCTTAATCATGAGAACATGCTGGGTATATTTAGTTTTGTTTCAACAGGTGGTGGAGCACTCCTTGATTATTTATTACAGGGAACATCGCCTGGATTAGAGGCTTTAGGGTAACGCGCATGTTTTACATATACTGTATCTTCTGAATCACTTTTTCTTGTGTGTTGTTTTGTGCGTTTATTGCATGAATGAGCTCTGTCTTGTGCCGTTCAATTTCTGCCCGCACAACAGAGGGGACTCTTATCCAAATACATGCATGTTGTACCCGTATCATATCTTTGGTGAGTGTGTAGTTCATGACGCGAGAAAAAACTTCTATACACGTTTCTTTTATTATTTTTTCATGGGGCACCACTGCGGTGAGTTTTTTTAAATATTGTGAAAGATTATTAAACATTTTTTAAACATAACATATTAGTTACTTACTTAACGATTCATGGGCATAATGAGATAAATAAAATCATTGAGATGCATACCACGTACTACGAGGGGCTTGTTGTGCGCAGTAAGCGCTATAACAATACTGTCGGTGTTTATAGAGGCGAGACAGTCCTGCATATACCGTGTATTAAATCGTATATGCATGTCTTGTCCGGTTATGGCCGAAACCAGCTGTGTCGTATTCTGTCCAATATCACTGTTTTGTGAAGTCAGCGTACATAATTTTTCAGCAACATCAACCGTCATATCTACTTGATTAAATTTATCGGCAAAAATATTTAAAATGCGTAGCGTATTAATGAGATCTTGTTTGAGCATGATAACCTCTGTCACAGGCTCTTGTGGAATTATTTGACGGTAATCTGGATACTGTCCATCAACGAGGCGCGACACGTAATAACTGTATTGCGTTCCAAATGATATTTGTGTTTCGCTTATTTGCATCATAACAGTTCCTTCATGTTCTGCTAATATGCGCAAGAGTGGTTGGATATTTTTTACTGGAATCATACTCCCTGAAATAGTTTGCATCTGGGGTAATGAAATTCTTTTTTCTGCCAAGCGAAAACTATCTGTTGAAACGAGAACGAGATCTTGTCCGTCACTGTACATATATACTGAAGATATTTCTGGCTTAATATCTGATGACGAGGCAGCGTAAACTACTGATTTTAATGCTTCGCCTAATTCTTTTGTGGGTAATGAAATACTCGTACCTTCTTTTATACTTGGCAATATGGGGAAGTCTTCGTGGGCATATATTTTTAGCGCACTTTCAGAATTGGCGGTATTAATCGTCAGTAAACTACCTGCAACACTCAAGGTAACCAGATCATCTGGCGCAAGTGTACTCAACACTTCACCAAGGAGTGCGCCACTAATAGCAATAACCCCTTCATGGTCGCTTTTTGCGGGAAAACGAATTTCAATACCTACACTTAAATTTGTTGCACGCACATAACCACCCTCAGCAGAGACGCCAAGTAAAATAGAATTGAGAACTGGCAAACTCGCGTGTCGAGTGGTCACGAGTTGTGCTTGATTCACTGCACTGCGTAATTGTTGTCCGTTACATTGAAATTTCATATTTTTAAAAAGATTATTATTATTAGGCCTGTGAATTGTGTATATATGCACTCTTATCAAATACTATAAGCCTTAAACATACTTTTGTATATCTGGATAAGATGTGAATTTATTTTTACCTACAAAGAGCATTTTATAGATTACGCATAATTTTGTGTATAACTCTCTGACTATGCACGGGTTATACAGAACTTATGCATAAGATATTAATAGGTTTGTAACATAGAACGGATCTGTTCGAGTTCTTGTACCAGAACAGGATCTTTTTCTAGTGATTCTTTTACTTTTACACACGAATGGATAACTGTTGTGTGATCACGTCCGCCTAATTCGCGCCCAATGTGAGGAAAGGAAATACTAAAATCTTCACGCAAAATATACATGGCCATTTGGCGCGTATGCACCACTTCTTTGCGTCGTGTTTTGTCAAAAACAAGCGCATGATCAAGATTATAAAACTGTGCAACTACATACACGACGTCTTGAACAGAAACTTGCTTTCGTGATTTGACGCTATTTTTTATAGCAGTTTTTACTTCTTCAAAAGAAAGGCTACCACCTTTTAATTCTGCCTGACAAATAAGCGTATTAAGGGTGCCCTCTATTTCACGTATATTACCCTCGATGTTCTGCGCAATATATTCAATAGAATTTTCAGCAAGTCCCAAGCCACTGATTTTAAGTTTTGTTTTAATAATAGCTACACGCGATTCATAATCAGGTTTATTAATATCAACGATCATGCCAGCAGAAAAGCGAGATTTCAAACGATCTTCGAGACCAATAATATAGTTAGGATGTTTATCAGAAGAAAATATAATTTGTTTGTTCATATCATACAGGTTATTAAAAAGATGAAAGAGTTCCTCCTGTGTTTTGTCTTTTCCAGAAAGAAACTGTATATCGTCCATGATAAATACATCAAATTTTCTGTATTTTTGTTTAAAGAGTTCGGGTTGATTTTTTTGTAGGGCACTTACCAATTCGCCTGTGAACTTTTCAGAGCTTGTATAATAGAGCTTGATTCCTGGGTGCTTAGAAAGTATTTCATTACCAATTGCCTGTATCAGGTGCGTTTTACCAAGTCCTGTTTCTCCGTAAATAAAAAGAGGATTATAAACACCTGGTTTTTTGATAATGGCCTGCGCCGCAGAATAGGCAAGCTCATTAAACGAACCAATAATAAATGAATCAAAAGTATAGCGTGAATTGAGATTTGTATCTTTGTTTATATACAGATCACGCAAAGGGAGTTCGCCAGTATTCATTGGAGACGAAAACACAGGAGTAGTTGAAGAAGAAGACAGCGCACTATGTGGAGAAGAAAACGAGCTTGTTCCAATCCCGCCTACCACAGTAGTATTTTCTGGTTTTTTCTTGGCAACGACATATTCAACTGCGCGAGTATCGGGGAAAACTTTACGAACGGCCTTCAAGATAGTTTTATGGTATTTAGTAAGGAGCCATTCACGGATAAATTCACTCTCTACACCAATAGTAACCACGCCATTACCAATACTTTCTATGTGGGTATTTTTAAACCACGTATTAAAATTTGCCTTTGAAATATCAGACTGTAGAGCAATAAGAGCATTTTCCCACACTTGTTGAGTAGATATCATAAAATAGTATAAAAAATTAAAAAGAATATAAACATCTATACCCTATAAACATAGCGCCATTATAGACTGTCGAACGAAACACGCAATATACCCAAATAGCTCATAAATATGTGTATAAGGTGTGTATAAGGTGGAAATAAAGCGAAAGAGCACTTTACTTTCTTGTCAGGCTTCTATAAAATGCCACGTATCACATTTCTATGCCAAAACGAACCTATCAACCAAGTAGAAAAAAGCGCAGTAGTAAACACGGTTTCCGTAGTCGTACTGCTACCCCCTCAGGACGAGCGGTTATTCTTCGTCGTCGTAGAAAAGGACGTGCACGACTCACTGTTCAAGTAGCTAAGAAATCATAAAAGCCCAACATAACCTACTGTTGGGTTTTTATGTATAATATTATATATGCTACACAAAAAGAATCGCATAGTACGAGAGCTTTTTGACGAGATCTTTGCCAAGGGTCGTGTATTTCATGGTGAATACATGTATATGAAAGTAGCTACAATAATCACCGATCCACCACAATGTAAATTTTCCTGCGTTGTTTCAAAAAAGGTTGCAAAAAAGGCCCACGACAGACATTTAATAAAACGTCGGGTATACAGCGCGCTTTACCAAGAGCTTTCTCATATAGTAGGAAATACTCACGGACTTATCTTTATAAAAAAACAGGAAAAAATGCCCACCTACGCACAGCTTGCTATAGATATAAAAAACATTCTCAAAGCATCAAAAAGCTATATATAATATGAATTATATAAACAAAATTCTTAAAAAATTGGCACATATGCTCATACGCATGTATCAGCTGATTATCTCACCCCTCTTTCCCTCGTCGTGTCGTTATGAGCCAACATGTTCTGAATATACACGTCAGGCTATAGAAAAATATGGTGCAGGAAAGGGAACTATTTTAGGTATACGGCGGATAAGTAGATGCCACCCGTGGAGTAAGGGAGAGAGATGGGATCCGGTGGTGTAATAAATAAAAATATAATTAGTATACAAGCATTTTCTTTATTTTGTTTTCTGATACAATCAGGAAATATATGTTTAATACGATCTTTTTCGAGCCTCTCTATAACGCCATGGTATGGCTGGTTGTTCATATGCCTGGGCACAGCGCGGTACTTGCCGTTATTATACTTACCCTTGTAGTGAAGTTTATTCTAGCCCCTCTTTCTTATAAAGCCCTTCAATCTCAGGTTGCTCAGAAAAAACTCCAACCAGAAATGGAGCGTATTCGCGCAGAATATCCTAATAGGCAAGAACAATCACAAAAAATGATGGAGCTGTATAAGACTCATAAAACGAATCCGTTTTCAGGTTGTCTCGTAATGATTATACAAATGCCTATTATTTTTGCGCTGTACTATGTTTTTTATAGGGGCTTACACTTCAATGAAGATGCTCTCTATGGGGCACTGCAATTACCAGAACACATTAACCAGTTTTTCTTGGGGATAGATATATCTGAAAAGAATACTTTCTTTGCTATTGCCGCGGGTATTTCTCAGGCAGCGCAGTTATGGCTTTCTCCAGCAATGGCGAGCGACAAGAAAGAAACAACAGCTGTAGAGGACCCCAACAAAAAATCAGCTACGGGTCTCAGCGCTCAACTTGGCTCTACTATGCAAAAGCAAATGAAATACATGATGCCTATTCTGATTGTCTTTATTGGACTTAAATTGCCCGCTGCAGTTGCAGTGTATTGGATCGTCAATAACATCTTTACCCTTGTTCAAGAAATGATATTGCGCGCTCGCCTTGCGCGCGGATAGTCCGCATACTATAGTGTCAGTATGAGATCGGCAGACATCGTACAACTGGCACAAGAACTTGTTCATGTTGCGGGATATGGTTGCGATACTGTTGCAATAGCTACTGATCCCTTGTTTCCCGATACGGTAATAATACGCATGGATATTCCCGAGATGCAAAAATTGAGTGATCAAGAGGGCGAGACAATAGAGGCGCTGCGTCATATTTTGCAACGTTCTGTTGAAAAACATGCGGGAGCTTTCGGGGGAGAGGGGGTTCAAAAATATAGTTTAGATATCAACGATTATTTTCATAATAAAGTAGAAAAATTAAAAACAGATGCACAGATTGTTGCAGAACAGGTACGACAGGACAAGCAATCCCGCGCCTTGACACCCATGACGTCATACGAACGCTTGATTATTCATGGGTTTTTTGCAGATATGAACGATATCAAGACAGAATCGCTAGGTGAGGAGTCAGAACGCCATATTGTTCTCCACTATCAAGCAATCTAAATACTTGACAAGGAGACATTTAATATGCTAAGATACCCAACAAGCAGGAAATTCACAGATTGTTCACACAACTCACACATAGTGAGTTTGAGTTTTTAAAAAAGAATCGTATAATAACATTAAGTTTGAGTTTTGTGATTTGAGAGTAAAAATCTCTTAGCCATCATGTCTCCCTCACGGGAGACCACAGGTGTTTTGAAAGGGTGTTTTGGTTCCCTACTTCGGTAGCTTTACTGAGTCATTCCTTATTTGGATACTGGACTTCCTACGAGCTTGTAAGAAGGATTGCTAAGAGATTTTTGAACTCAAATATAAATCAACTAACACAAAAGCCACTTTAAAAAGTGGCTTTTGTGCTTTCCAACATAATATATTTTTCCCCCAACAGGGGGGCAAGAAACTTATATATCCTGGAGACATGTAAGGATATATAAACTCGTTGCTTGAAAAGAACTTATTTAGAAAAAGTATACACAAGTGTGTATATTAAATCAAGTATAATTTATATTAAAATTATTATAAAAACGTATGTCAAATTTTCGCTTTGTTTAGCAATATTTTGTATACTTATCAGTAATCTTTAATAAGCAAGATACGAATTGCGCATGATCCGTTTTGATGACACACAAATACAAAAAGATCTCAAGGCACTTCACGAACAAGAGGAAGAGCAACTAGTTCAGCGCGCCGCATCAATACGTGGATTGGGATACGTAGATCTTTCGGGGATTATTATTTCTACTGATGCCCTTTCTTTGTTGGAAGAGGTAGATGCGCGTTCTGCAGGTATTGCGGGTTTTAAATTGGTGGGTGATCAATTGCATGTTGCTGTTTTATCAGAACAAAAAACCGAAGCGCGCTCCCTTATTAGAGGTCTCACTGACAAGGGATATACCATAACGCTCTATCTTGCATCAAATAGAAGTTTGCGAAAAGCATGGGACCGATACAAGGACCTTACCCTGACTACAGGTGCGCACGGCAGTTTTATTGATATTACGGACGAGGCGATTCGTTCTATTGTTGAAAAAGTGCACAATAATCTAGATGTAAAAAATCTCTTTGAACAAGCTCTCGAAGAGGATGAACGTAAGCGCACCTCGCGCCTGATGGAAATTATTATGGGAAGTGCCATTGCGACCAAGTCATCGGACGTACACATAGAACCTCAAGAAGATCAGGTGCGATTGCGCTACCGCCAAGACGGCATCTTAGAAGACATTTTATTTTTCAGTCATGCTATTTTTAAGCAAATAGATTCGCGTATTAAAATTTTATCAAAAATGAAATTAAATATAGACAAGAAGGCTCAAGACGGACGCTTTACTATTGATTTTAATCAAATACAAATTGAAATTCGTGTTTCTACGGTGCCTGGTCCCTACGGTGAGGGATTCGTTATGCGTATTTTGGATCCCGCAGGAATTTCTGTAGGACTGGAAGAGTTAGGGATAGAGCCCTTTTTAATGGGAATTTTGCGCAATGAAATTGCAAAGCCCAACGGTCTGATTCTAAATACAGGACCTACGGGTTCGGGTAAGACAACCACTCTCTACTCCTTCCTCAAAGAAGTCTATAATCCAGAAATTAAAGTAATCACGATAGAAGATCCCATCGAGTATCACTTAGAGGGTATTACGCAAACACAAACCGGTCCAGGATATGATTTCGAGGCGGGACTGCGCGCCGCAATGCGTCAGGATCCTGATGTTATTTTGGTAGGTGAAATTCGTGACAGTGAAACAGCCCTCGCTGCTATGCAGGCAGCGCAGACGGGTCACCTCGTGTTCTCGACACTCCATACCAATAATGCGGCGGGTGTGGTGCCACGACTTTTAGATTTGGGAATTAATCATGCAACCCTTGCGCAGTCGCTCACCATTGCCATTGCCCAACGATTGGTGCGAAAACTAACACCCAATAAAAAGAAAGTAGCGCCAACACTCCATCAAGAGCAGGTCCTACGAGCTATTTTAAAAAATGCAGAAAAAAACGGCAAAGATCTTTCACGTTTTAATGTTTCTTCAACCATGGACATGAGCGTATACGAGCCAGTGCCTGATGAAAATTCTGCCAGTGGTTATAAGGGGCGTCTCGGTATTTTTGAGGCGATTCTCGCCGATGATCGTGTCAAAGATATTTTAGATAAAACTCCTACCGATAGACAAGTGCGCGCCGTTGCTCATGCGCAGGGAATTCTTACCTTGGCAGAAGACGCTGCGGTAAAAGTACTGACAGGTATTACCTCATACGAAGAAGTAAATCGTGTAGTTGATCTCGAAGAAGAAATACATGACGAGCTTGCCCAGTTGGCATCTCAAACAGTGTCACCATCACCCGTTTCTACAACAGGAGTAAATCTTTCCTCGCCCTACACACAGCACGTACAAAATAATACAGGAGGGGGTGGTGGGGGGAACGATATTATTTCACAAATACAAAACAACCTGCGCGAAGAGTATGCGCCAGAACGGGCGGGTACGGGACAATCACTTTCTGCAAAACAGGTTTCTTTGCTGGTTGATTATTTAAAAATGCTGGAAAATCATCAACATGAATATCCAGACCAAGGCATCGCAGGAAAATTAGATGACGTAAAAAGCACGATTATAGAGTTATTAAAAAACAACAATATTAATGATCTGTTTTTACAGCAAGATAACGAACGTCTCGTAAAAAATGAAATAGAACTCCTGATGCATGATTTAGAAAACTTAAAAGAACAACAGGTAAAAAATCCAAACATAGGCGTTGCTGACAAACTCCGCACCATTCGTACGGCGATTGAGACGTTGGCGAAATAACACATTACATTTCTTTAATGACTTCAAATCCGTTCATGCTTCCTGTAATAGTGAGTCCATCCACCAGAGACGCAATATGTTGTTTTTTAAACATGCCCGCAAGCACATTCAAGGTTGCGCCAGATCCGGTAAAATCATCAATGATCAAAACTTTGTTATAGGTTGTATTTTGAATAGGTACCACAAAAGTGTTTTCTGCATTTTTTACACGATCAGACACATCCTTGAGAGATTTTTGCTGAATGCGAATATCGTTAAAGATTTTTTCAATAGGTAGAATAATACACATGCCTGTAAATTTCTTTTGAAGTTCTGTCATAAATTGTAGAGCGCGTGGAACAGTTGGGGGCACAAAGGCAATTGCGTCGTACATACCATTCTTTACAACAGAAAGAATTTCAGGAACAACTATTTCAAGCACTCGTTCTATGAGTTTCTTGTCCTGCACTTGCTTACCATGAAAGAGTAATGTAGCTACTTTTGTTTTTCCAAATACAGGAATACTGTGTGGGTAGAGAAAAAAAAGATGATCAAGTTTTTTTTCAGTAAAAGTACTTTGTATTTTAGTAGTAGCATCGATCAAACCATCATGTTTTAGCTGCATATATGACTGGTGAGTGTGTAGGTATTCGTCCCTCATTTTTGTCTCATCCAGATTTCGTTCTTTACACCAGATCTGAAAGGCGTGCGAACCAGCATGTTCATTTCCCACGGGGTCAATAAATGTAAATTCTTGTTCTATGTAGGGGTCAGGGGTCAGGGAGTTCAGAGGAGTGTCCTCTGGTTGAGTAAGTCGATAATATATCTTGGGAGTAGACCCAATTTTTTCAAGTAATCCCAAAGCAAGCATGCTTTTTAGGTTCTTGTGTATACTTACATTGCTTTTTTTAAGGGCGCCTATAAGTTCGTGCGGGGTAACGGGGCGTCCCATTGCCTCTAAAAAGTCTAGAATTTGTTTTTGTGTATTCATAAGTTTATAGTTCATAGTTTACTATGAACTATGAATTAATACAAGCTCTTTTTTGAGTATTTTAAGGATGGAATATAAAAATAGTAACCAGAATACATTGACTTTTTATCTCAACTATGCTACTATCCCAACAAACATTCTTTCACACACAATGTGAAATTGACTAGCTTTTAGTATCCCTTTTACCCAAAAGAGTATTAAAAGCTGGTCGATTTCGATCGAATAGAAACAGCGACCCTGCCACAGGTTCAGTGGATTGTTTCAACCGCTCCTAATAGGGGCAAAATGATGGAGGACATCATGAAAGGTCTATTCATTGTGATGATTTTCTTCTTTTTTGTCCCTTTCGCCAATATGGTGATGGGGCAAAATCGCCACAAGTGTAGTATATATTGTGAGGCATATGGTTGTCCGTATGAGCCACAGATGGGCTACAAAGAGGTGGTGGTGGAGAAAGTTGGCCAATATGGGCGAGTGTACTATGAAAAAATACTCGTACAAATTGCCGATCCCACATTGATTCGCCACCAAGAAAAGCAGGGCGGGGAACGTCCAGTTTATAATAGTTTAGTTCAAAATAGGCTGAACGATGAAGATTGGATAAATCTAACGGGCGAAAATGCGGCTGGGATTGGGGCTTCTCAAAATTGGGGCAGTTACCAGTTTCAGCTAAGTCAAGACGTTGTTCTCCGCGAGAAGACGACGCACCTCAGACCTGTTGGAGCACGACAAGATGTGCTCGACTCGGTGCTTACTTTTCAAGGGGTGAGTCGTCTTGGGCGCGTAGCTAGGGTGGGGGACAATCTGATTCCCGAATGGATATTTGTCAGCTTCTCTACTCCTGTATATGGAAGATTGAGATTGGCATTCTTCTACGACTTGACGAATGACCGATATGAGCTGGCCCAGGTTCAGCCAACAAAGGAGCTTGAGAATACTCAAGACTGGTTGGCGCCCACAGGTATTTACCTTCAGATTGCTGTTAGTAAAACGGTGGTCGACATGGCTCCTAGTGGGGACATTCACCCACAGTTCAAATGGTGAGAAAAAATAGGGCCAGGCAATCCGCTTGGCCCTTTTAAGTTTGAAAATATTATTGACTTTTTACACCAACTATGCTACTATACCAACAAACATTCTTTCACACACAGGTGAAATTGACTAGCTTTTAGTATCCCTTTTACCCAAAAGAGTATTAAAAGCTGG
>CAZYBJ010000003.1:3020-14728 GCA_964645325.1 uncultured Candidatus Saccharibacteria bacterium | reverse complement strand
TCTTGGAATCCAATTATTTTGATTTCGAAGAAGCTTATACAGGAAAACAAAGAAGCTTCAAGTATTTTTTAATTAAAAATTCAGCATAGGGCTATACTTGGAATTGTTATGCTATACTTTCTCAACATATGACCACCTTCTGGAAACAACTTATTTTAATAGTCGTATCGTGTGTACTTCTCCTCGCTACCTTCTTTTTGGGTTTGCATATATTTTTTGCATGGAACAATAATCAGGGGAGTTATGCCATGAATACCACTACAAACGGAGAAATGTGTAACATTGCCGTTATTCCGATCAAAGGAGATATTGTGCCAATTCCAAACGCTGAAGATGATACAACCATAACTACTAATGCTGACGATACTCTCGCTATGATACGCAGTGCAGAGGCAGATCCAAATATAAAAGGCATATTGGTTCCGATTGATTCTGGGGGCGGTACTTCTGTTGCTTCTGAAATTATTGCTAATGCCCTCAAGATTTCAAAACTACCCAGTGTTGCCCTTATCCGTGAAATGGGTGCCTCTGGCGCATACCTCATAGCTACTGGGGCTCGTACTATCATTGCATCTGCATTCTCTGATGTTGGTAGTATCGGCATTACCATGTCATATATAGAGAATGTTGGGGCAAACAAAAAAGAGGGTTTTGATTTTGTTCCCCTTGCTTCTGCACAATTTAAGGATTATATGAATCCGGATAAGCCACTTACGACAGAGGAACGATTACTCCTCGAACGTGATCTGAATATATGGCACAAGCATTTTGTAAAAGAAGTGGCAGAGAATAGAAATCTACCCCTTGAAGATATAGCAAAGCTTGCAGATGGGTCCTCAATGCCCGGTGAGCTGGCTTTGCAGAATAAATTGATTGATGCGATAGGGGATCAAGAAACGGCACGTGAGTGGTTTGAGAAAGAGCTGGGGGAGGGAATAATTTTTTGTGAATAATTATGAATAGCCAAGAATTTTTCAATTTATTTGGGTTAAAAGATGAAGAATATATAAAAAATTATATATGGAATGATACCAATCGAGAAATTGGTTTTAGTATTGTTAAACACTATCCCAAAAGAAAATTTTTTAAACCAGCAGTAACACAGAATGATTCTATCGATACTGTTAGCCTAATTAAAGTATATACTTTTCCCAAGTCTGAAACTGATTCTTGGCGAGTAGGTACAAGCATTAGTAAGGCAAGTCTGTTTCAATTAGATAAGCCTTTCAATCCTCTTTTAGAAAATAGCTTTTCTGATCCTGATTCTCCAACACAAGAAAGTTTAGAGCAGTCTTCAAAGGGCTTGCAACCCATAAATCTTGAGGAAAATGATAGGTTTTTATTTAATGCGAAAGACAAAACTTTTTTTGATACAAAGAAGAATATAAAGATCCAAGGTCGTTTTATTGTTGATAATATTTATAATGAACATGTCAACACTTTTCTTTCTTTCAGGGGTTCTGTTCTTAAGTTAAGACTAGCCATTAATAGAATTAGTTTAAAATTACTAGAATTTATCGGCAATTTTTTGATTGCAATTATTCCTAAGGTTGCTGGTAAAAAAATTGAGAATAAGGCATACAACATGTTTATAGAACCGTTCCATTTTGTTAATCCGGCGGGGAAAGACGATCGTATAAGTAATGAGGGGCTGATGCCTTACGATGATTTGGTTAAAAAGATTAACCCATTTATGTTTTCTTGGATGACATTTTTTATTCTTTTAATTTATATTTTGTACTCTGCTTTCTGTATAGATTTTCTGCATATAGTTTCTTTCATTAAGGCAAATAAAGACGACGAGGTTTTTTCAATAACACTTATTGTATTTATAATGTTATTTTTTAATTATATACTTCCTAACTTTCTTTTGTGGACTCTTAATCAATTTATAAAGTTATCAAGAAAATGGTCATTTAAGTTTTTTAAATTGTAATTATGAATAATGAACTTTTAAATCAAATTGGAATGTTAAATGAGCGCATGGGCGATCTGATTGATGTGATAAATCAAAATAAGGGATTAGATAAAGATACAATTATAACAGGGGCAATCGGTATTATCGGTGTTGTGGTTGGAGCCTTCATTTCTTATCTATTTACAAAAAGGATAACTACTGAATCTAGTAAGGCCAGATTTGCAATACAGAGAAAAAATCTTATTTACAGTAAAATCTATAAAGAATTAGTCCATATGAAAGAACAGATGGATTTATTGCCCTCTGGTAGTTTTTACTTCCATATCAGAACAAATTTATTGGGCCATGAAATCAATGAGTGGTATCCCAGTAATTACAGTATTGCTGGTATACGTGATTATGTAACACCAGACTTTTTTGTATGGAAAGAAATAAAAAGTGATATAAGAAGAACTCTAATTAATAATCAAATTCTTAGTATTATGAATGCACTAGAAGAGGTTGTGATATTATATGAACAATCAAGAGAAGCTTTCTTAAAAAAACTACAAGATATTGAGAAACGGCAAGGAGTAAGTGCTCTTTCTTTGGATTACACAAGGTTCTTTTTCGACAATTTTGATAAAAGTGAATTTGCACTAGAATCAGCTAAGAATTTTGGTGGTGAAAACAGTCAGGATTTAATGGGACGTATCGGGGATTTTTCTGATGTTATTACAGCAGACAAAGAATTGAAAGATATAAGTGCTAACTTTAAAAAATTAAAAAAAGCCTTAATCGAAGCTTGTATGACTTTGGAAGAATTAATAAAAACTATAGTTAAAAAATATGAATATGGTGAGGAAATATAAAGTATGTTTAATCCACCTGGGATTTCCCATGAACAAATAAAGAAGATTATAAAAGACGAGCTTAATCGTAATTCAGATTTATTAGTTGGTATTGATGACCCAGAGATGCAAGAAATGATTGAGGTCATATGTAATGCTTTCAGTAAGGCTATTGATGCAAATAATAAAAAGCTGGCTCTTTATATTGAAGAGCGCCTAGAAAAGATATGAGCAATGAAATTACTTTAGATAAAATAACTAATCAATATCTTCACTCTGGCGATTTTAATGGCCTATCACTTTTAAGACTCGATAATGAATTTGAAAAAATTAAGTCATTGGTGATCGATTTAGTTTTTGAAGAAAAGATTGTTATTAACTTTGGCGATAGACATCCTAATTCTCATATACTAGCTTTTGAGCCACAATCAAAAAACGAACAACTACAGAAATTAGAAAGTCCAGGATTTGATCCAACATATTGTTGTGCCTATCCTTCTAAAAATCATTTACACTCTATTATTAATCCCAATGATTACTCTAATAAACCATTCACACTGCTTTTAGCTTTAGGAAACCCTCAATTTTCTTATAAAGCGTTTGATTTGAGAGTCCTTGAATTTTATAGAAATGATCCGAGGTATTCCTATATAACTGATGATATTCATGGATATATTGTAGCGAAAAGCGATACTAATTTATCTGAATCTGATAAAAACTTCCTTGAAACCTTTGGATTTGCTTATGATAAAGACTTAAAGAAACGATATGTTGCTGTTTTTCTTATTTACTTATCTCGTCTTACACCAGAACATCAGCAAAGGTGGTATCTAGAACTATGTGGTGAAGAAACTTTTCTGCACCCAGATTATTATAAGGCATCAATTATGGGTAGCTTTGATCTAAAAGAATCAATCTTCAATGCCTTCTGTGAAGAAATGCGAATTATTAATGAAATGGCTTTAAAAATAAAAAATAAAAGGTTGTTTAATGACTCTTATAGCAGAGAAAATAAATTGAAGAAGTTTTCTTTTTTAATTAGACCAACAAAGGAGGAGTATGGAAACTTTATACACCTTCTTGATAAAATGATATCTGATAATTTGAATAAGGATTTTTTTGTTGGTGAAGTTAAATTGATAACTTTAGAAGAAAAAGATGGTCGAACAATTCAACAAAATAAAGGCACTCTTCAATTGCTTGAAGAGTGGTTGAATAAAAATGTTAACTTTCCTAATATGGAACCACTTAATAAAATGATTGCTGTGTTTAGGAAAATTAGAAAAGAAAGAAGTGCATCAGTAGCACATACAATTATAGACGATGTCTGGGACGATGAATATTTCACTCAACAGAGAAAACTAATAATAGAAGCTTATACTGGTATAAGAACTTTAAGGTTAATTCTAGCAAATCATCCTTCAACAAAAGATGTAAAGGTGCCTGAATGGTTATTCAAGACCGAAATCTCAACATTCTAGATGCATGAATTATTTTTAACAAGCAAATTAGACTCCCCAGAATCACATTGGTGGTTTAAAAAGGTTAAAGAAACAGAGGGGTTCAATAAGTATTATACTAATCTTTTTAGTACATATCATACTTTACTAGATAAAAACTTTCTAAATGAAGTTCAAAAGAATCCATTTTCACGTTTTTATGAATTATATATTGCTGAACAATTAGATTTGAATGGGTTTGTTATAGAAAGTAATGATGGCTTAGATTTCATCTCAAACAGTCAAAAAGTTGCTTTCGAGTGTACAACAATCGATGTTATAAAAACAGATAAAGAAACCATTTGGAACGGTGGCTGGGTTGATGAAAGTAAACTTAAATCACGAATCACCAATGTGTTTAGCAATAAAGCACACCAAATAAAAAGGTTTGCTGATATATCAAATCATGCAATAATTTTATGTATAAGCGGAGCGCAAACAAGTTATCACATAGAATATGATCTGGAGGGTGATTTAGGTACAGAAAATGATTTACTATATCAAGTTCTTTATGGAAAAAAACCTGTTCTTTCAATTCAAATCGGTAAAATTGGTAATGATTTATCTCAATATAAAGTAATTGATGAAAGAGAATTTATAAAACCATTTTCTAATAAGAAGCAAACTATTGATAGCGGTATATTTAGACAACCAACTTGGTCTTGTTTATCTGCCGTTATTTTTACTCCATATGATGGAGTTCGTATGATGGAACAAGAATGTTTATCGTGGTTATATCTAAATCCTAATGCATCAATTAAACTTTCAGAAAGTATTGTCCAGAAGCTTATAAAATTTTCAAAGATTTTTGGCAAAGAGTCTCTTTCCGATTATTTTAGTTTGAATTCAACTCGCTCTTAATCCCCATCAACTTCATATACAAACTATCCATATACTCTCTATTCTCCAAAATTTGAATAATTTTTTCTGTGTTGCTGTCCGATATAGTAAGAGTTGGATAGTCACCCATATGCAAAAATGCCCCGTTAGGGGTGTTTTTGTGTATGGGTGACTACGAGACTGACGAAGGCAGTCGAGAGGGAAGTGAAAAGAGCGAGTATATCGTGAGTACGCGTTAGCGGCGGAACGATACGAGCGTCGGGGTCGCGACGATGAGATTTTTCAAGAGCGTATGCTCGTAGAAAAAGCGAAGAAGTGGTGGACAATTCCCGATAGTCACCCAGCACTAAGCGCTGGGTGTGTTCCGCTCAACGGGGCCCAATACTTTTGTACATACTTGAGTGTGGAAATTCCTAGCATAAGATTGCGGCAAGGTTTGAAGTAGGGGAGGAGGAAGTAAAAAAGTTTCAATAGAAATTTATAAAAATTAATTTTCTTCAAAAAAGTCTTCGTCAATCTCCTTAACCTCGTATACATTGCTTATTTGAAGTCCTACTTTGTATTGATACATAAGATTAGTAAGTTTTTCTCCATCTATAAGAATAATAGAATGATGAGCGCTTCGAACTTTTTCTATCGCTGAGTCATCAAATGTCGATGTTGTTACGAAAACACCTTTATTGGTGTCACCACTCATAGCTCCAATGAAGTTTCTAATTTCTTTTTCTCGAACTTTATTTTCATTATAACGCTTTGCTTGAATATAAATCTTCTCAACTCCTAATTGATCTTGGTTGATGATGCCATCAATGCCCCCATCACCAGATTTTGGCGTTTCTATAAAATCACCATATCCCATTTTTTGCAATAAAATAAGAATAATCTTTTCAAAATAATAAGGGTCTACATTTTTTAGTTTTTCTAAAAGCTCACTTTTTACTTTATTTTCAATCATTGAAAATCCCGAATCAATTAAATCTTGAGGAGAAGAGCTACTAACAACATCTTCTTCGCCCTCGGCTTCTTTTTCTGATCTTTTTGTGGCAACATGAGCTAAATAATCAGGGTCTTTTTTCAGTCCCTCAAGTGTGAGTCCTCCATTTTCGAGAGCTCGTTTTCCTTTTTCTGTAATTTGAACCATTGCCCTTTCTGGATAGTGAATAAATTTACTCATTTTTAAATATGACTTTGCCCATCCTATACGATCAAGAAGAATATTTGCTCCAGTACTTGTCTTTTTATTTAATAGATTTTCCGGTAAGGTAGAATAATATTTATCACGGACGCGTTTAGAAAGTTCATTGTAGTGAATAATTTGGTCCTTATCGAGCACCTCCAGTATGGGGGTGAATAATTTATGGTATTTAGGTAATTCTGTCATGTATATAAGTATAAGCTTATTTAATTTATTGTACAAATTTAATATATAAGCTTTGTGTGTAATGATTTAGTACTAACCTATGAAATCACTTCCAATCTGTTAAAATACTCACATGAACGAAAAACTCGACACCCTCGTCAAAACAATCTGGGATTATATGCTTATGCATGAAGACCCCAAAACCCCTGACCAAATACAGTTCTAATGCTCTCCACTTAATAAAAGTTGAGGAAATAATGAAAGATGATATAGTGCAAAATAGCCTCAAGACTTGAAGTTTTATAGTTAATTTTTTGGTATACTTACCATATGAAATTCCCTCGCTCAAAAAAGATACTATTTGCAAATAATAAGGGAGGTGTGGGCAAGACTACGCTTGCATTTAATGCTGCTATGTCTTTTGCAAAGCAGGGTTATAAAACAGTTCTTGTTGATTTGGACCCGCAATGCAATCTTTCTCGACTGGCTCTAGGTGATCAGCAATATACTGATACACTGTTTTCTTCAACATATAGAGATATGTATGATGTTTTAAAGGGGATTATAGAGGGTGGTGCAGATATAGATTTATTAGTACCCTTTATCCCTGTTTCTCGCAGTAATAATAATTTATTTCTTCTTAAGGGAAGTGTTAACTTGTCTCTATACGAAAATTTACTTGTTTCTGCTTATGGGCAAGCGGCAGCTGGACAACAATTGGGTTATTTTCAAACTAGTGCTATCGATAGATTTCTACGAGAAAGAGGATTGCATGATGAAGTAGATATTTTTGTTATTGATACTTCACCGAGTCTTTCTCTCCTTAACCAAGTTATTTTTCTTGGAGCAGATTATTTTGTAGTTCCCATGATGCCGGACGCTTTTAGTGTTCAGGGTATAGAAAATCTTGGCACTGTTTATGAAAAATGGAAACAAAATTGGAAAGTAACGGGCAAAGCACTTTCCGGTAATACCGAAAGTAAATTCGTTTTGTCTGGCGACGGTTTGTTCATAGGATATATTGTTAATTCATATAATGTGTACGGTAAGCAACCCATCAAAGATCATCGTCATTGGATTGAAGAAATACCAGTAAAAGTAAAACATTTTCTTTCTGAAAAACATGGAAGAAATGGTCTGGTTGAGAAGAGTTGGAAAACCCCCCTTGCTGAAATACAAGATTATGGAAGAATTCCATCGAGGTGTCAGGAGATTGGGGTTGCCATATTTGATCTCGATCCAGCTCTTATTGAGGAAATACATGTAGGCACGAAAGAAAATATTGAAAAATCTAAAGAGGAATTTGCCCAACTTTCTAAAGCAATATTACAAGTTCTTGCTGCTTATTAAGCAAGATAAATACTATGAACGTGTTTAATTCCAATAAACTTCATACACAAACTCTCCATTAGATTTTTCTATGCATATAGTTTGATAACTAAAAACTAAACAATAGCTACACGCAAATCACCTCATCAATCATGGTACACTATAGGTACATATTTATGCCGAACGGAGAACATCATCAAAAAGAAGATAAAAAATACGATGTTATTGTTGTTGGCGGTGGATCAGCGGGCATGATGGCAGCGGGTATTGCCGCAATGCGAGGAAAACAGGTATTGCTCTTAGAAAAAAATAAAAGACTGGGCGAGAAGCTGCGTATCAGTGGCGGGGGACGTTGTAATATTACGAACGCGCAATATGATCAACGAGCGCTTTTAAAAAATTATGGAAAAGCAGAAAAATTTCTGTACTCAGCCTTTTCGCAATTTGGGGTGACGGATACATTTGATTTCTTTGCCGAGCACAACTTGCCCCTTGTTATTGAGGAAAACCAGCGCGCATTTCCGTATACGCACAAGGCCGAAGATGTTGAATATGTATTAGAGCAGCTGTGCAAGAATTCTGGAGTAGAAATACAAACAGGAACTGCAGTAAAAGAAATTGTAGTAGAGGAGGGGAGTATCGTGGGTGTACGTATGCATACAGGTAACGAATATAGATGTACGAGTCTCGTCTTGGCAACGGGCGGACTTTCTCATCCAGAAACGGGCTCAACGGGAGATGGGTTTTTGTGGTTATCTCAACTAGGACATGCCTTGGTAAAACCAACCCCTTCGTTGGTGCCAATAAAAGTACGTGATGCGTGGGTAAAGAAGCTTGCAGGACTCACACTGGTGAATATAAAAATACATTTTTTTGTTAACAAGAAAAAACGACTTTCAAAATTCGGAAATGTACTTTGCACGCATTTTGGTTTATCTGGTCCCCTCATCTTAAATATTGCGAAAGATATTGCTGATCTATTGCACGAGGGCGCTGTTACGGGGACTATAGATCTGTATCCCGCCAAAGATCTGCACACTCTGGATCAAGAGCTTTTAGCCCACTTTGATGCGAATAAAAATAAGTTATTTAAAAATAGTATAAAAGAATTTCTCCCCGCTGGTAGAGCAGAGGGAATACTGGAATTTCTCGGCTTGGCACTGGGCGAAACAAAAGTACATAGCATTACCAAAGATTCTCGCAAGGAAATAGCCGCCCTTTTGAAGGCGCTACCCATTACCGTAGAGGGATTAATGGGCTATGACAAGGCAGTGATTGCTGACGGTGGTGTTTCTATTACGGAAATAGATACCAGAACGATGCGCTCGAAAAAACATCAAAATCTCTTTTTGGTAGGTGACTTACTCCATATTAACCGGCCCTCGGGTGGATTTTCCTTGCAGTTATGTTGGACGACGGGGTATGTTGCTGGAAAACATGTAGGGGGGTGAGTTTATACTTTGACTTATGTACTTATTATATGTATAGTTATTACTAGTTTTATAAAAAGCAGATTTTTTATGTTATGAACAGTAATCTTTTTCTTAAAAAAATAGTATCTATACGGGGCGTTCTTGGAATAAGTATTTTTATAGTTTCATTTTTAATGATAGCGCCTGTTGCACAGGCGGCTGCGCCCAGTGAACCAGTAAGTGTTTTTGTTGTGAGTCGTAATCAGTCAGTACAGGTTATGTGGAACCCTCCAACAGGGGATGGGGGAACTCCAATAACAGACTATGAAATAGACTATAAAGAGCACACAGACTCTCTATGGTCACTCTATCCCGATACAATAAGTACAAATACGAGTGTTATAATTGATCAACTTATAAATGACGTAGAATATGATTTTAGGGTGCGAGCCGTAAACGCTGACGGCATTGGGCCAAGTTCTATTATTTTTTCACAAACGCCCAGCGTTGCTCCATATTTGTTTGTACTTTCAACAGGGCAAAGTTTGGCAATAGGCACATCTACAGAATCGGCACTCTCAACAACTCAGCCCTACGATAATTTGTCACTCTCATCTCCAGATGGTCCACGCGGGTATAGTTCACCTCTCATTCCGCTTGTTGAACGCAATGTGGAAACACCCTCATCTGGTCTTGCAAATAGTTTGCGTGCCTACGATAGTGTCATTGAACAGCCGGTAATTATAGCACTCCATGGCGACGATGGTGTAGAATATAATCAATTAAAAAAGGGTACACCACTCTATGATCTGGGTATGTTACAGGCAAGTGTTGTAAAAAATGAAGTTGGAGGCATTGCACACAACACGTTAGTTATTCCCGTTGGGGTAACCCTCATGCATGGAGAAACAGATTATGTTATGGGTAATGCCACCGCATATGAAAGTTTTCTTGAAGAATGGCAAGAAGATTATGAAAACGACATACAAAGTATTTTTGAAACAACAGAATCAGTGCCCCTATTTATCACCCAAATGAATACTGCGTGGACGGGTGAGGTAGCGGTGGCTCAGTATGAAGCACATAAAAATAATCCAGAGGAAATTATCCTAATTGGACCTACGTATCAGTATGCCTATGGCCCTGATAATTTACATCTTACGAGTATCGATTCAAAAAATGTAGGTGAACTGTTTGCAAAGGTTATGCATAAAGTTTCTGTAGATCATGAGGACTGGCATCCACTGATGCCAGAATCGATAGAGCGTTCTGAAAATATTATCACAGTAGAATACGCAATTCCCGAGGCGCCACTGGTGTTTGATACTGATACCGTTGCCGAACGAAATAACTACGGATTTGAGTTCATTCAAACAGGCGGTAATTCAGTAACTATAGAAAACGTTACCCTTATAGATAATGCAAATAAAGTGCAAATAACATTAAGTGATATACCAACAGGAACAGAACAAAAATTGCGCTATGCATGGGGATGTTATTTTGCAGGCGTGGGATATGGTCAATGTGGTAGTAAAGATGATGGAGAATATGTAGGGGGTAATCTGCGTGATAGTGACGAGAGCGTTTCTCCATCTTCTGATGGCACAGGACTACCGCTTTATAATTGGGGGGTAAGTTTTGAAGAAAACGTTGTAGCACAGCCGTCTGATATCTTGGTAACTAACGGAGGGGGCAATCATTCTTCTGGAAATAATAGTCATCCACGTCAGATAAGTAGAAGATTGATTGCATATTTACAGAATCGATAAAGATCTTCTGTAAATAGAAGGAAAAATGGCAGAGAGGTTGAATGCGCATCTTTCGAAAAGATGTATCCCTGTAAGGGGATCGAGGGTTCGAATCCCTCTTTTTCCGCAGAATCCACCGTCGTTTCGACAAGCTCAACGACCATTGGATACCACGGCACAGTACAAACCATATCGCCGAAAAGTGGCAACTAAATTTGATTATATGTGCCACCTTTCGATGATACGCTTATGCTATTGCATAGCGCCCAACGGTTGCTGAGCTTACTGAAGCAACAGAGGAAAAAACAAAATGATAGAGTGTCCAAAAAGTTTTTATTTCATTATCCTGGCCTGTTAACTTCAAAAATTTGCATCTCGAGTCAAATTCCTATATACTCACCTCAAGTTCGTTCTTTTGATGCAATGTGAAGATTGCATTTTGTGTCTATTCTCGGTAGTTAGTACTTTTAAATAAAACAGAATATGAAAAAGTTAGAGATCTTGCTGGTATGTTCAGTCTTTTTACTGTGCTTTGCAGCTCGGTGTGAAATGGGACAGGCTTCATTGTCGTCGCGTATGAATGTTGTAAACGAACGTGAGGTTACTCACTTCTCTTACGACAACATTGAGAACACAACCTACCTGCATATCGAGTTGCCCGATACGCTGGAGAATGCACATACTATTGCCGTATGTGCGTATGCCTATGGCACCGACGTAGATACCTCATGTTGCCAAGAATGGCTTTTTGAGGGTGTTGATGAATTCTGGA
>CAZYBJ010000003.1:0-3010 GCA_964645325.1 uncultured Candidatus Saccharibacteria bacterium | reverse complement strand
ACGCACACGTTCAAAACTGCATCGTAAAAATTACGTGCTGGGGCACCTTTGGAAGTGCCTACATTACTGGTGTTTTTTAGTAGTACAGGGCACAGGGTAAAAACCCGCACATGAAAATGTGCGGGTTTTTTGGCAACGACATATTCATTAACGTAAAAAGATGCTAATATTTAGTTCATGAATTGGAAAAGAAATATTACAAAAATAGACGATGGTATTTTTCGATCTGTGAATGGGAATTCAGACGAAATGATTGGTGTTGGAAGATGTATGAAAGCTGGGTTTCCTTGCTCTCGTGTTGATGTTACCAATGCTAAATATGATGCGATTATTGATATAGGAAATGGAAAGTTATTGAGAGTTCAAATAAAAGGTACTTCTGGGAAATCAGTAAACTTTACAGGCGGTGGCCGATCCGGAAAACAAATAAATAGAGCCGTTGCTTCGCGTACTTATAAATATACCAAAATTGATATTGATTTGATTCTTGCTGTTGATAGTACAAATGGAGATTGTTATATTATTCCCGTTGAAGATATTGAACAATGGGGAAACACTAAAACACTTTCCTCGCTAGAGTATTATAAAGAAAACTGGGAGATACTTAAAAATATTACATCGGACCACAAATAGGTGTTTTATTAGCCCATAGCCTTCATCATTTGTTTTGCAACAGCTTCAATAACTGGAACGCTTACAGAGTTTCCAAATTGTTTATACAAAGCAGAATCGGCTAATTTTGGTAGTTTGTAATTTGCTGGGAAACCTTGAATACGAGCACATTCAAGTGGAGTTAGTTTTCTAATACCCCTATTGTCTTTAATAATTGGTACATTGTGTCCACCTGTTCCCATATTGGCAGTAAGTGTTGGACAAACGCCACTTTTATTTTCTCTCACATATTGCCTACGCCACTGATATACCTTACCTTCTTCTTTTACAAAATTTTTTAATTTTTCAAATAATGGTTTACCATTATAATAATATTTTTCAGGTACGTTTTTTTCTAACAAATCACTAATTTCTACACTCAACTTTATTGGACGAGGAAATTCGAATTTATCAAAATAGTTTTTATTTTTAAAACCAACAATATAAACACGCTCTCTGTTTTGTGGAATATTCCCATATTCCATACTGTTGAGAACTTTTGTTTTTATATGATATCCAAGACTTTCTAATGTTTTTTGAATTATGTTAAAAGTTTTACCCCCGTCATGACTTTTTAAATTTTTTACATTTTCAAGTAGAAAACCCTCAGGCTTTCGTGCATTAAGAATTCTTGCAATATCAAAAAATAAATTTCCTCTACCTTTTTCATCATTAAATCCTTGTCTATATCCTGCAATAGAAAAGGCTTGGCACGGAAAGCCTCCTAATAAGAAATCAAACTTTGGTAAATCATCAATCCCAATTTTTCTAATGTCTTCAATAACGAGCTTGGAATCTCGAAAGTTCAAATCATAGGTATCTTTACATTGGGGCTCTACATCGTTTGCAAAAACAGTTTTGAATCCAGCGTTTTCAAAACCTAGTCGTATGCCACCCACGCCCGCAAAAAGATCAATTGTTTTAAATCCGTGCTTTGTCTTTTTCGAGATTGCTTTTTCTGGTTTGTCGAACAGAGTACTTATAACTTGGACAACAACACCTCGTATTTCAACTTCTTTGCGATAAAAAGGAAGCATACTCTGATTTCTTGGCTCGAGTCGGTATCGTGTTTTTTCTCGATATATTTTTTTAAGCGTTGCCTCGTTATCGTCAATAATGGCGACAACCGTTTGACCATTTTCTGCTACTGATTGTTTTTTAATAACAACAATATCTCCGTCAAAGATTCCTTCATCAATCATACTTTCTCCAACAACTCGCAAGGCATAATATCCTTCAGATGTTTTAATGTTTGCGTTAATTATAGAGATAGTATCTTCAATATTTTCGACTGCTTCAATCGCGGATCCTGCAGAAATTCTTCCAATAATAGGAATTTCTAATATAGATTTTATTTCTTTTCTGGGCGAGAGATTTCTAGTAGAACTTTCGGACTGTAAAAGATACCCCTTTGTTTTAAGAGAGGTAATGTGTTCATGGATAGTAGATACTGCTTTAAGTTTCAAATTTTTTCGTATTTCTTCAATCGTTGGAGACATACCATTTTCCGAAATGTAGGTGTTTATAAAATCAAAGACCTCTTTTTGTTTTTTCGTGAGATTTGTCATATATTTGAAAATCTATTTAAGCTACAATTTTATTATAACCGAATATAAACCGAAAAGTAAAGCGTATTTATCCACTTTAATTTTAAAATAATTAATTTTATAAGATCTGCACATGAAAATGTGCGGGTTTTTTGGTAATATGGAATATATGTTCAGAAAGTTAACCACTCGCCAGATACAGCAATTTCAGAAAAAGATTTTTGATTATCATACAGAATATGGCCGTCATGATTTGCCATGGCGCAAAAAGTCTCGTACGCCCTACCACGTCCTTGTTTCTGAGGTAATGTTACAACAGACGCAGGTAGATCGCGTCGCTCCTTTTTTTAAAGCATGGACGACACAGTTTCCAAATTGGAAAAGTCTTGCGAGCGCGCCCCAGTCAGAGGTACTGCGTGCGTGGAAGGGTCTGGGATATAATTCACGGGCACTGCGCTTGCAGAAACTCGCACAATCTGTGGTGCGCGATTATGCTAGTACTCTTCCAAGGGAGAGGAAGATTTTAGAAAGTCTTCCAGGTATTGGACCATACACAGCAGGTGCAGTGCGTGTATTTGCATTTGGGTTACCCGATCTATTTATAGAAACAAATATTAGACGAGTTTTTATTCATGAATTTTTTAATACAGAAATAGAAGTACATGATAAAAGTATTTTAAAGTTAGTAGAACAAACCTTGCCCGAATCTGACCCTGTTCAGTGGTATTCGGGGCTGATGGATTATGGTTCAACCTTGCCAAAAGTTTTAAAAAAGAATTCTAATATACAAAGCAAACATTACACTAAGCAAT
>CAZYBJ010000002.1:0-15583 GCA_964645325.1 uncultured Candidatus Saccharibacteria bacterium | reverse complement strand
TTGAAAGCTGTACCAAAGCGTCAGGGGGCCATTATCAGGCTCCATGATGTACATGGGAAGGTCCTTGAAGAAAAAAAGGTTTCAGATGGGGAGGGAGTTGTGACGCTCGAAACAGCAGATATCCCCCCAGGGGTCTATCTGCTTAGAATCACTTCCTCTTCGGGGATATTTACCCGAAAAGTGATGAAGTTCGAGTAAGTCGAGTAAGTATTTAATTCAAAATCCCGAGGGGCTGCCGCCGTGTAGTTCCTTGGGGTTTTTCTTTTGCTGAATTATTATTTTAATATCGTTAAAATACGATTTTTTTAACATATTTTAACGTTATTGGTTGAAATTATAGTAAATTAAAATATAATAGCATGCATATTACTGTATATGGTTAATATTTTGCAAGCATATAAAAAAATAGCAGAACTTCGTGAACGGTATTACAAAGCTCTTGTGGGTAAAGAATCTTTACTGCAAATGATTGTGGAAACCGAGGTCTCTGATCAGGTGTATAACTCAAATGCTATTGAAAATAGTACACTTTCACTTGAAGAAACAGACAAAATACTTTTACAAATAGAACTTGAAAGATATATTTCAGAAAGAGAGATTTTTGAAGCAAAAAATCTTGCTCGCGTAGTTTCCTACATAGAAAGCAAATCAAAAGAAAGTGAATTAACATTTGATATTATTTTATTGTTGCACAAAATGTTGATATCAAATATTAATGACGATATTGCCGGTAGATTTAGAAAAGAGGGTGAGTGGGTTCGTGTGGGAGACCATATTGCACCAGATCCAACACAGGTAGAAAAGCTTTTACAAAAAGTACTTACAGAATATTATGCACATACTTCAGGGTCTATTATAAAAAGAATCGCTCAGTTTCATCTTGGTTTTGAATATGTTCATCCATTTTGTGACGGAAATGGGCGCATCGGTCGCGTATTGAATAATTATTTGTTACTCCGTGATGGGTACGTAGCTATTAATATTAAATTTATTGACAGAGCAATGTACTACAAAGCATTTAAAGAATTTCAACTAAATGGTAGTACAAAAACTATGGAAATAATTGTAGCAAGAGCTCTTACGAATAGTTATTATAAACGCTTGGCATATTTGGAAGGAAAAGTAATCATTACACTTTCTGAGTATGCAAAAAAGTACGCAGTATCACACGCTAATCTGATTAATAAGGCGAAAAGACAAACAATAGAAGCTTTTACTGAACATGGAATTTGGAAAATTGGAATTGAATAATCTTTTGCTGAATTATTATTTTAGAGTATACTTGAAAGCACTAATCACTAATTAATTTGTATATTTTATAGTATGAGCAAGAATACCTATTACACGACTGTTGGTCTGGAAATTCACATACACCTCAACACAAAAACAAAGATGTTTTGTAAGTGCGAGAATAATCCCTTTGAGGCTGATGCCAATACTCATATTTGCCCTGTGTGTACTGCTCAACCAGGGGCTCTTCCTGTGCCGAATCACGAGGCTATCCGTCATATTGTAACAGCGGGACTTGCCATAGGTGGCACGATAGCCGATTTTTCTGAATTTGATCGCAAGCAATATTTTTACCCCGATCTTCCCAAGGGTTATCAGTTGAGTCAACATCAGCACCCCTTTGTATCAGGGGGTGAATTAGCAGGTGTTACAATTACGCGCATTCATCTAGAAGAAGACGCGGGAAATAACAAACACGAGGGTGATCATTCTCTCATAGATTATAATCGTGCTGGGGTGCCCTTGATGGAGTTGGTTACCGAACCGGTGATTCATAGTGGTGAAGAGGCCATGCATTTTGCAAAGGAGCTTCAACTGTTGCTCCGTTATTTGGGCGTTTCGCACGCCAATATGGAACGTGGTGAAATGCGCGTAGAAGCAAACATTTCTATTTCACCCGATCCGGAAAAGCTTGGTACAAAAGTAGAGGTGAAAAATTTAAATTCTTTTAATACGGTGGGACGAGCGATTGAATACGAGGTGGCACGTATGAGCGCCCTAATGGATGAGGGGCGAGGGAATGAAATTATTCAGGAAACACGTGGTTGGGATGATGCCAAGCAAAAAACTTTTCATCAGCGCGCCAAGGGCAACAGTGCTGACTATCGATATTTGCCTGATCCTGATTTGCAAAAATTTGCTATTCATAAACTTTTTGATTTGGAACAGATGCGCAAAGAATTACCTGAAATGCCTGCGGAGCGACGTCTGCGTTATGCTAAAGATTTTGGTATAAAAGATGCAGGTATAGAGGTCTTTATCAATGATACAGAACTAGCGCTGCTTTTTGAGGGAACAATAATTGCATATCCAACCGATCAGAAACTCATACAGCTTACTGCTAATTACATAACATCAGACATAGCGGGTATGTTGAAAAACGAAGAACAGGGTAGGGCACTTCTCAAAAATATAGATCCACAAAATTTTGCAAAGCTGATGCAGATGACGAACACGGGTACAGTTAATTCACGTGGTGCGAAAGATATTCTTTTGATATTGGTAACTGATGGCGGTGATCCAGAAATTATTGCACAGGAAAAGGGATTGATTCAGCAAAACGACATGGGAGCGTTAGAGTTAATAGTACAGAAAATTATTGCAGATAATGCTGGTGTTGTTGAAGATTTTAAAAATGGCAAAGAAAATGCGTTGAAATTCTTGATCGGACAAGGCATGAAGGAGAGTAAGGGAAGTGCCAATCCGCAAGTGCTGGATGAGTTGTTCAAGAAGCTTTTGGCACAATAATTTAAGCTCAGTTTCACTATAAATTAACTCTATTAGACTTTTTAATATAAAAAAGTAATATGAACTTGACTTTTTAATGCGAAAAAGTAAGAGTGAGTGAATTACATAAAAAAAATTTCGTAGAGCACACTCATCAGGATTTCTATTTTTGGCGTGCCTATGATGGGGAAGAAATAGATATTGTTCTCGAGAAAGATGGCAAGCTCGTAGGGTATGAATGCAAATGGAAATCTGATAAAGATACGATGCAAAAATCTATAGACGCACCTATGCGCGAAGTGAGTGTCATTACTACAGAGAATTTTATTGGATTTTTGAGTTAAAGAAAAACCCCAAATCCCCCAAGTATGACTCCAGCCATACATCCAAGCGTGAAGTTTTTCCAGTTTTCCATCTTGTCGACATTTTATTTTATAAAAAACAGCTTACTAACGTTCAGCTTCGCTTAGCATATTAGCAATATCTTAATGTGTATGTCAATAAGTTATTTTTTATAAATAAATTGCTTTTTGTGATATACTATAGCTACTATATTTTCATATGATCATTACATTTCACAGCGAACAATTTTTTAAGGTACAGGCGGGGGACACGGTCCTTGCCTTTAATCCTATCAGTATAAAAAAGGGTGATAAGGTATCACGCTTTGGCGCTGATGTTGTTTTTTCTACACAAAACGATGATATCTATAATGGCTTTGACACCGTAACCTATGGCGATAAAGAACCCGTGCGTGTCTACGGTCCGGGATCATATGAAATAGATGGGCTCATGATTCAAGCCTTTGGCGTAGAAGATGGTGAGGGCAAAGATACAAAGATACATACACTCTATTCTTTTGTGTTTGACGATATGAAGGTCGCTTATCTAGGATCGGTAGGTAAAAAGGAAAGCATTCCACCCGAGGCAATGGAAGCTATTACTGAAAGTGATATTATTTTTATTTCTGTTACACATCCTGATGCGTATGCACTTGCCGTAACACTTGCCCCTAAAATTATTATTCCTATGGGATACAATAATATGAAGGATCCAGCACTGAGTGAATTTTTACAGGAATCAGGTGGAGAAAAAGTAGAAAAACTCGACAAGCTCACCATAAAAAGAAAGGATATTGAAACACTGGTCGCAAAAGTATGTTTATTTATTTGTTAATTTTTTAATCTTTATCTCTATGCCTATAAAAAAAGCCCTCAATTATGCGCGAAAACAAAGTGATGAAACCCGTCATACACTGGTATGGGTGATTACGGGTATTTGTGTTGCTGGTATCGTAGTTGCTTGGCTGCTCCTTCTTGCGAGCGGAAAATTTAATTTGGTAAACAACGTGTATAAAAGAAATGCATCCAGTGGCATAGATACGTTTAAAGAGGGAATAAGCGTTATTTCTGAAACGTCGAGTGAGAACATTGAAACGCTTGGAAATGATATAGATGCCTATCGTGAATCAAAAAAGAACGCAGAAGCTAATGGTGAAGTAATTGTTAATACAGAAATTTAAATTACAAATATATGTCTAAGAATAAAAAAGAAACTACAGCATCAGAAAAAAGTTACGTGGGCATTATGCGTCCCGTTGATATTATTGATGAAATGAAACATTCGTTTATCGAATATTCTATGTCAGTGATTACTTCGCGTGCGCTCCCTGATGTGCGTGATGGGTTGAAGCCCGTACACCGTCGTATTCTGTATGCTATGTATGGAATGGGACTTCATGCCGGTGCAAAGTTTCGAAAATCTGCTACCGTCGTCGGAGATGTACTGGGTAAGTATCACCCTCACAGTGATACTGCCGTGTATGATTCTATGGTGAATATGGCGCAGGAATTTTCTTATCGCTATCCGTTGGTATTGGGGCAGGGAAACTTTGGTTCTGTTGATGGCGATAATGCGGCTGCCTATCGTTATACCGAGGCAAAAATGTCCAAAATTTCAGGTGATATGATGGCAGATATAGAAAAAGAAACGGTAAATTTCCGTCCTAACTTTGACGATACACGTAAAGAGCCTATCGTCTTGCCCGCGGCAGTGCCTAATTTGTTATTAAATGGTGTACTGGGTATTGCTGTTGGTATGGCAACCAGTATCCCGCCTCATAATTTGGGCGAGCTAGTTGATGCCCTGACCACTCTTATCGATAATCCAAAGGCAACACATGAGGATTTGTTACAGCATATTCAAGGTCCTGATTTTCCCTTGGGAGGCATTATCTATGATCAAAAGGCCATTTCTCAGGCATATGCAACTGGCCGTGGTGGTGTGGTGATGCGTGGCGAGGCTGAAATTGAGGAATTGAAAGGGGGCAGACACCAAATTGTTATTACGTCTATTCCATATCGTATTAATAGATCTAACCTGATTATACGTATTGCTGATCTCGTACACGAGAAAAAAGTAAAAGACATCAAAGATTTACGTGATGAATCTACCGATAAGACGCGTATTGTTATTGAACTAAAAACCGGATCTAATCCTCAGCGCTTGCTTAACTATATTTATAAAAATACTGAATTAGAAACAAATTTTAATTTTAATATGACGGCACTCGTGCATGGCGTACCGCAACTGCTTTCGTTGAAAGAAATTTTACATCACTTTATTATTCATCGCCAAGAAGTAGTGCGTCGTCGTACTGAATTTGATTTGGGGAAGGCACAAGCACGCGCGCATATTTTAGAAGGCTTGAAAAAAGCGTTGGATCACATTGATGAAATTATTGCACTTATCAAAAAATCAAAAGATTCAGAAGCGGCAAAGTTAAATTTAATAAAAGAATTTAAATTTAGTGAAATCCAGGCTCTGGCTATTTTGGATATGCGCTTGCAAAAGCTTGCAGGACTTGAGCGTAAAAAAATAGAAGACGAGCTGAAAGAAATACAAAAATATATTGCAGAACTCACAGAGCTTTTAGCAAGTGAAAAGAAAATGCTTGCGTTGATTAAAACAGAACTAATGAATATAAAAGAAAAATTTGCTGATCCACGTCGTACGCGTTTGGTAAAGCGTGGTGTACAGGCAATGTCTGACGAGGATTTGATTCCTGAAAAAGAATCAGTGTTGGTGTTTACGTCAGGTGGCTATATCAAGCGTACTGATCCTGATGAGTACAAACAGCAGGGCCGTGGTGGTGTAGGTGTTATCGACATGGATACAAAAGAAGAAGACGTAGTAACTCATGTAGTAACCAGTAATACCCATAGTGATATATTCTTCTTTACGGATACGGGAAAGGCTTACAGTACAAAAATGTATGATCTCCCAGAGGGGCGACGCTCCACACGAGGAAAATCTATTAATAATTATATCCCCCTAAATACCGAAGAACGTGTTTCATCTATTCTTGCCATGCCGAAAGAAGTTAAAAAATCAGAGGGACTTTCATTGGTTTTGCTCACAAAAAAGGGCATTATTAAAAAAGTTTCTGCTGAAAGCTTCAAAAATTTACGTAAAAGTGGTTTGATTGCTATTAATTTACAAGATGGGGACGAGTTGCTGGGTGTGCATATTACAAAACCAGGTGATGATATTATTTTGGTAACACGCGATGGTCAGTCGATACGATTTAGCGAATCTGATACTCGAGAGATGGGACGTGGTGCGACAGGTGTGCGCGCGATGAAACTTGGTAAAAACGATGTCATTGTGGGCGCAGCTATTATTGCCTCAGAATTTACAAAGCCCTTGCTACTGGTTGTATCTGAATATGGATACGGCAAAAAAACACCCCTATCAGAATATAAAGTACAAAAACGTGGAGGTTCAGGAATAAAAACAGCAAATGTTACGGATAAGATCGGACACTTGGTTTCTGCCCATGTTCTTTCTGGCGAAACAGAAGAAATTATCGCTATCTCAGAAAAAAGTCAGATCATTAGAACAGCGCTCAATGATATTTCAGAATTGGGACGTGCAACGCAGGGTGTGCGTATTATGAAATTACGTGAAGGTGATAAGTTGGCTTCTGTCGCCCTGCTGTAAATATAATTATAATTACCTATGTTCTCTCATCCAAAAAATAATATACTGCATACACAATTAGCACCAGGTATGGTAGTTGCTGATATGGGTGTTGGATCGGGCGAGTACGCACGTAGTGCTGCTGCTTTGGTGGGGGCAACAGGAACGGTGTATGCTCTGGATATCCAAAAAGAATTACTTGTACGTTTAGAAAATGAAAAAATTAGTAACATACACAGTATCTGGGGCGATATTGAGGTAAAGGGCGGCACACGATTGCGTGATGGGTCTGTTGATGTTTGTTTACTCACTAATACACTTTTCCAATTAGAAAAAAAAGAACAAGCATTAACAGAAATTGCGCGTATATTAAAAAAAGGTGGGAAGTTGATGCTTATCGATTGGACAGACTCTTTTTCGGGTATGGGTCCTCAGCCTCAATATATTGTCAGTCAAAAAGAAGCCGAACGTTTGTGTACTGCTGTGGGACTGGTACTAGAAAAAACATTTGATGCAGGGGATCATCACTATGGTTTTATTGCGAGTAAATTACTATACTAGTAATTAATAATAATTAGTTAGTATGAATTATGAATAACGACTCAAAAACAAATATATTTAATATTGTGCTCATGGCAATTTTTGTAGCTGCTGCGGTTGTTGGTTTAATTGTATTTGCAACGAATAAACCAAAAAATAATTCAGCTGCGGGAGCCTCTGGAACTATTACCGTGTGGGGGACACTTGACGATGCATTATTCCGCGAAGCAGCAGGGCGAACCAGTGAGGCAATGAAAGAAATCAGCGAAATTCAGGTGAATTATAAAAAATTTTCTGAAGAGAATTTTGAATTTGAATTACTCGATGCCTTGGCTTCCGGAAAAGGTCCCGACGCTATTATTTTGGATGATGCCAATGTTGTGCGTCAACACGAACGCCTCCTGACAGTTTCTTTTGAAAATTTTCCACCCGCAGATTTTAATCAAATATATGCTGATAGTGCTCATGTCTTTTTGTTAAAAAATCAAGTAGTTGCTTTCCCGCTTTTTATTGATCCCATGATTATGTATTACAACAAGGATATCCTTGCTTCGCATTTTATGGTGTATCCGCCAACCACTTGGCTTGAAATGATTGAGAGTGCGGCGGGGCTAACCGTGAAATCAGATTCAGGTATTATAGAAAAAAGTGCTCTTGCTTTTGGTACTCAGCAAAACATTCCACATGCAAATGATCTTTTAGTACTACTGGCACTACAGCAAGGTAATCCTTTGGTCGCAATGGACATGGCGGGGAAATTTTTCTCTCTGATTGATGAAGCAGGACTTCAGGGGCAAGAATTTCCAGTAGGCAAAAGCTTGCAATTATTCGCCTCTTTTGCTGATATTGCCCAACCTCACTATACATGGAATGCGTCATTACCAAATGCAGAGGATATGTTTTTGGCGGGGGATTTAGCATTTTATATCGGCTATGCAAGTGAGTTTCGTGATTTAGTGCAAAAAAATCCTAACCTAAATTTTGGAGTAACTGTTGTTCCTCAAGTTTCAGATACATCTACAAAAGTAACCTTGGGACATGTACAAGCTATGGGCGCACTAAAAAGTTCAAAAAATCCTGCAGCAACTTTTGCTGTCATGAATGCATTTTCTTCTGATGCGGGAAGTGCTCTTTTTGCTGAGGTTTTTGCAGGTTCACCTGTTCGAAAAAGTCTTCTTGCGCAAAAAATGAATGATCCGATTATAGATGTTTTTCAACGCTCTGCGATCATTGCGCGTACGTGGCTGAATCCTGATGCAGTACGTGTACGTGAAATTTTTAAAAATCTTATCATTGATGTTAATGCGGGTCGTGATAATACTGACGCCCTTGTTAATGCTGTTGCAGATGCAGTGCAAGATTTATTAGATACGCGCCTGAATAAAGATATCCCAACACCTTAACCCATGCCCACCAACCCCTCCAAAAGCAAACGTTTTCTCATTATCTCTTTCGCTGCACTCGCAGTACTCGTATTAGTATGGATAATCTTCCGTACGCAACAACCCGATACCGGAACAACACAATCAAACTTTCTCAAAAATCTCTTTTCATCAACAAAGGGAAACTCTACAGAATACACTGATCAAACCACTATCCCTCATGGTCACGGCGAAGACACTCCTCGTGAACGACTCCTTAATAATGAAGGAGGAGTAGCACCTAGTAGTGACGGCCCTTGTAACCTCTTTATGACAGGTATTGTAGATAATGACTGTGATGGTATTCCAAACTGGCTCGAAGAACGTAACGGTACTGGTACAGAAAATCCAAACAGTCCCTACCACCAAGGAGCATGGAATCATGATGGCGATACCATCTTTCATGGTATGGATGGCCACTATGCCTGTGACGCATACAACAACAAACTCCTCAACTGTGAAAAGAACATCAGTTCAGAAATAGAAGCAGTCACCGATAGTCAAGATACTGATGAGGGTGGTGTTCCTGACGTTATGGAAATTATCAAGGGTATGAACCCTCTTGAACCTTGTGATGATCATGGACTCTGTACAAAAGATGATTTCCTCCAAATCAATACTGATGGCGAGAATGGCATCAGTTTTAATTTTGATGATGATACGTTTAAGAATATCTCACTCAATCCTGGTGATGATCCAAATCAACAAATACAACTGATATTGGATGGACTTGAAAATGAATTAGAAATACTTACGGATACTATCTATGAATTAGATCCTCAACAAAATGGTGAAACAGAACTCCCAACACCTATAGATTTTAATCTGCTTGAAACCTATACCAATCAGTTGGGTGGACTCCAGGGTCAGTTAAGTGGACTGCAAGCACAACTCGAAGTTCTTGATTTCTCTACCATTGAGGGGGAATATGAAAACAATCCAGACTATGAAGATATGATCAATCGCATCAACCTGTATGCTGAAAATTTCCTTGTCTTTTCCCAAAGTCTTAACCAATACATTATTAATCTAAACATCCCCTATGAAGGTTGGTTGAATCGTCAAAGTGTAAAGATAGATATTGATCTTGAAACCTCATCATTCCGTGATGGTAAGATGCGTATGCATGGGTATATCAGCACCAATGGTCTGAAAAATCTTCCAGTAAAGCTGCGCTATACCGATGTATCAGATCAGGCATACAGTGAATCATTCTTGCGCTACTGCAGTACCCGCACTCATACTGGTTTTCAGCAAACTGATATTATTAACGGTAATAACTTCTTGGCTGACATACTTACGATACTGAACTCTCTGGGACGGTATCAATCAGCAGATCTAGTATTTGAATATGTTAACCCACAAACTGGTGCCATTACTTACAGTGATCGTGCAACTACAAATCTCGGGGAGCGCATACCATTTTCTGTAAGTATTGATGGATTGAATCCTGCGGGTCTGTATACCTTTGCCCTTGTTGACCCTACGCTTGCCATACCTATCGCTATTAATGTTACTACAGATATTCTTGGCCAACCCATAACTATTAATACAGGGGGAGTTATTAATATTCCTGTTCCTGACCCAGCAAACGTCCTCTCTTCTTTTATATTCTCAGGACCAAGTTGTTTTGACTATCTCAATCGATTTATACCCGCAGTAGATCTTGATATCGAACGCTCAACCCTTGAACGGGGAACAGAAACGAATGTAGCAACTGCAACTCCAGAAGTGAGTAGTGGTGGTCAAGTAGAGAATGGCGGAAATCAACGACGCAATAGACCACGTGGTGGAGGCGCGCCAAGTCCTACAGCCCCAGCACCATGGCCACTCCTTGATGGTAATATTCGTGACGGTGTAGCAACGATCATAGGAAAGACAAGTATTAACACGACTACAAAGCTCTCACCTTTTGCACCACAACAAAATGGTGCCGTTATGGTACCTATCTATGCACGATATGGTTCACCACTCCTCGAAATGAAAACACCCACTCTCCTGTATGATGTATCAAAAGATTTCAAAGTAATTATTTCTGGTGTTCATCAAGATGACTGGTTCGCTCTCTATGACGGTGGAACAGGTGCTCTTCTTCTTGGACCGCATCAGTTTAGTGTATTAAACACAGGCGTTGATCGCTTGAGTAAATATGAAGAACGTTGGTACTATATCGCCTCATTTGCACCACCAACACGCAGTTACTATTACACTACGCGTGAAGCTTGTCTTGCTGACGCACATTACGTAATGGGATATCGCGCACCATGCTATACCACGGCATTAAAGTCACTGCGCTTTAACATGGCAGTACCTATGGGTGTAGAAAATGATCAATTTGAAGCAGCGGTAACTAAAATTACTACAGACAATGTCGTTGGTACACGATCATTCGTAGGACAAACAAAGTTCCATGTAACAGGTACCGTAGATACTCGTGGTAATGATGTAGAACTTGCGGTAGACATGGTAAGTATTCCGTACGTAACAGATACTGATGGTGTTATTGAATATCCAAATGGTCAGGATCTCCTTACTCTTGTTGATGAGGTGCATCCAGGTGACTTTGTAGGTGGGGTACCACCAGTGAAACTTTCTAAAAAGTTCTTCACACTTCCAGACTCACGTACAACCATTGAACTTCCACTGAGTACCTTTTTCGCAGGTCAATTTCAACCAGGCTATCTCTATGTATACTCTATTCAAGATGCACGTGATCCCCATGCTATTTACTTCATAGGTAGTGGTGTTACTTTCCTGAAATCTCCTGATGAGATAGGGGTGAGTGAGTTTGGTACGACGACACTTACCGTTGATCCGGAGTTGGTGGTGGGGGAGGAAGAGGAAATACGAGTAGACATAGGTAATGATGTCGAAGAAGATCCAGGCCGTCTCTGGAATCCATTGGATATGGCAAATGTAAATTCTATTCCCGCCCTGTTCACTCATGTGTTCAAAGTAATTGTAAAACTTGTCCTACCCTTGGCGGGGCTATTGGTTGTATATCTTGCTTTTCTTTTCATAACGGCAGGGAACAATCCCAAGAAAAGGGAAACAGCCTATAATACTATGATATATATGGGATATGGGCTCGGTATCTTGCTGGTTACTTATATACTTGGTCTCGTTATGGAAAGTGTGATACAATGTTTAGCAAAAGGTATTTGTGTATAAAAATTATTTTTATTAATTACGCTAAAATAACCCATGCCCACCAACCCCTCCAAAAGCAAACGTTTTCTCATTATCTCTTTCGCTGCACTCGCAGTACTCGTATTAGTATGGATAATCTTCCGTACGCAACAACCCGATACCGGAACAACACAATCAAACTTTCTCAAAAATCTCTTTTCATCAACAAAGGGAAACTCTACAGAATACACTGATCAAACCACTATCCCTCATGGTCACGGCGAAGACACTCCTCGTGAACGACTCCTTAATAATGAAGGAGGAGTAGCACCTAGTAGTGACGGCCCTTGTAACCTCTTTATGACAGGTATTGTAGATAATGACTGTGATGGTATTCCAAACTGGCTCGAAGAACGTAACGGTACTGGTACAGAAAATCCAAACAGTCCCTACCACCAAGGAGCATGGAATCATGATGGCGATACCATCTTTCATGGTATGGATGGCCACTATGCCTGTGACGCATACAACAACAAACTCCTCAACTGTGAAAAGAACATCAGTTCAGAAATAGAAGCAGTCACCGATAGTCAAGATACTGATGAGGGTGGTGTTCCTGACGTTATGGAAATTATCAAGGGTATGAACCCTCTTGAACCTTGTGATGATCATGGACTCTGTACAAAAGATGATTTCCTCCAAATCAATACTGATGGCGAGAATGGCATCAGTTTTAATTTTGATGATGATACGTTTAAGAATATCTCACTCAATCCTGGTGATGATCCAAATCAACAAATACAACTGATATTGGATGGACTTGAAAATGAATTAGAAATACTTACGGATACTATCTATGAATTAGATCCTCAACAAAATGGTGAAACAGAACTCCCAACACCTATAGATTTTAATCTGCTTGAAACCTATACCAATCAGTTGGGTGGACTCCAGGGTCAGTTAAGTGGACTGCAAGCACAACTCGAAGTTCTTGATTTCTCTACCATTGAGGGGGAATATGAAAACAATCCAGACTATGAAGATATGATCAATCGCATCAACCTGTATGCTGAAAATTTCCTTGTCTTTTCCCAAAGTCTTAACCAATACATTATTAATCTAAACATCCCCTATGAAGGTTGGTTGAATCGTCAAAGTGTAAAGATAGATATTGATCTTGAAACCTCATCATTCCGTGATGGTAAGATGCGTATGCATGGGTATATCAGCACCAATGGTCTGAAAAATCTTCCAGTAAAGCTGCGCTATACCGATGTATCAGATCAGGCATACAGTGAATCATTCTTGCGCTACTGCAGTACCCGCACTCATACTGGTTTTCAGCAAACTGATATTATTAACGGTAATAACTTCTTGGCTGACATACTTACGATACTGAACTCTCTGGGACGGTATCAATCAGCAGATCTAGTATTTGAATATGTTAACCCACAAACTGGTGCCATTACTTACAGTGATCGTGCAACTACAAATCTCGGGGAGCGCATACCATTTTCTGTAAGTATTGATGGATTGAATCCTGCGGGTCTGTATACCTTTGCCCTTGTTGACCCTACGCTTGCCATACCTATCGCTATTAATGTTACTACAGATATTCTTGGCCAACCCATAACTATTAATACAGGGGGAGTTATTAATATTCCTGTTCCTGACCCAGCAAACGTCCTCTCTTCTTTTATATTCTCAGGACCAAGTTGTTTTGACTATCTCAATCGATTTATACCCGCAGTAGATCTTGATATCGAACGCTCAACCCTTGAACGGGGAACAGAAACGAATGTAGCAACTGCAACTCCAGAAGTGAGTAGTGGTGGTCAAGTAGAGAATGGCGGAAATCAACGACGCAATAGACCACGTGGTGGAGGCGCGCCAAGTCCTACAGCCCCAGCACCATGGCCACTCCTTGATGGTAATATTCGTGACGGTGTAGCAACGATCATAGGAAAGACAAGTATTAACACGACTACAAAGCTCTCACCTTTTGCACCACAACAAAATGGTGCCGTTATGGTACCTATCTATGCACGATATGGTTCACCACTCCTCGAAATGAAAACACCCACTCTCCTGTATGATGTATCAAAAGATTTCAAAGTAATTATTTCTGGTGTTCATCAAGATGACTGGTTCGCTCTCTATGACGGTGGAACAGGTGCTCTTCTTCTTGGACCGCATCAGTTTAGTGTATTAAACACAGGCGTTGATCGCTTGAGTAAATATGAAGAACGTTGGTACTATATCGCCTCATTTGCACCACCAACACGCAGTTACTATTACACTACGCGTGAAGCTTGTCTTGCTGACGCACATTACGTAATGGGATATCGCGCACCATGCTATACCACGGCATTAAAGTCACTGCGCTTTAACATGGCAGTACCTATGGGTGTAGAAAATGATCAATTTGAAGCAGCGGTAACTAAAATTACTACAGACAATGTCGTTGGTACACGATCATTCGTAGGACAAACAAAGTTCCATGTAACAGGTACCGTAGATACTCGTGGTAATGATGTAGAACTTGCGGTAGACATGGTAAGTATTCCGTACGTAACAGATACTGATGGTGTTATTGAATATCCAAATGGTCAGGATCTCCTTACTCTTGTTGATGAGGTGCATCCAGGTGACTTTGTAGGTGGGGTACCACCAGTGAAACTTTCTAAAAAGTTCTTCACACTTCCAGACTCACGTACAACCATTGAACTTCCACTGAGTACCTTTTTCGCAGGTCAATTTCAACCAGGCTATCTCTATGTATACTCTATTCAAGATGCACGTGATCCCCATGCTATTTACTTCATAGGTAGTGGTGTTACTTTCCTGAAATCTCCTGATGAGATAGGGGTGAGTGAGTTTGGTACGACGACACTTACCGTTGATCCGGAGTTGGTGGTGGGGGAGGTGGTTTCAGAGGTAGAGCTTAATTTTGAAGATAATGGCGGATTAGTACCGTGCGGTAATGCCTATATTGGCGCGCGGGGCACCCCTACTGAAAAAATAGTGGGCACCGGACCTGATGGTTTGCCAAACACGGGTGATGAACAGTACATCGATCCTTGTGATTATAACGACGTTATAGAATTAATCACACGCATTATCTCGTATATAATTATTCTGATAGCCCCTATTGCAACAGCCCTCTTTGCTTGGGCGGGAATCCTGTTGATCACCAGCGGTGGTAACTCTGCAAAGTTAGGCAAAGCAAAGACTATCGCCTTTAATGTGGTAAAAGGTATTGTTATTATACTTCTTGCGTTTTTGTTGGTAGCGTGGTTCTTGCACTTTTTGGGTGTGGATCCTGACTATATATTATTAGACATGAGTAGTATCTTTTAATTAATTTTTATATATCATATGACTATGACAGAAAAAAAATCAAATAAATATAATCTAAATATTATCCTCAAAACACTTGTACTTGCTGTTGTAATTGGATTTGGTTTCCTGTCTTTGCCTGGGGGTGCTTCAGCACAGGTGTGTAAATTGCCAACGGCAATTCCCAATACTCGAACAGCACCAAGTTTATTTACCTATGCCCAAAATGCCTACTACGAAGATTTCGTACCAACTGATTGGTGTACAAGGACTTGCCCACCCCAAAATAAATTAAGAGACGCTGCAGGAAAATGTTCAACATCTGTACAGGCTGATTTTATTAAAAATTTTAATAAAATTTTAGGAGAACCAACACCCAATATCCCAAGAAACTACATAGTAGATCTTAAGGTGGAATTTCTCTCTCCAAATTGGTG
>CAZYBJ010000001.1:0-15768 GCA_964645325.1 uncultured Candidatus Saccharibacteria bacterium | reverse complement strand
AAGAGCGGACCAAATCCAAGAACAAATGAATGAAGTCCGAAGAATTTCCCAACAAAAAGATCAAAAGGTATCCCGACTATTATTGCTATCAATACAGCTAATCCAAGTATGCGTGGTACATCTGAAAGCCTTTTCGCGTAATATGCATGAACAATAAAAAGAAGTAACTGTACAGAAACAACAACTGCAAAATTTAACCAGGCTACTGACATATAATTGTAGTATACCAATTCCCTGCCTCCTATGGCGGTAAGAAAAAGAACCATATTTCTATGGCTCTTTTTATTTGTGCGACTTAGTGGATTCTGTTGGAGCTACGATACAAGCCCATAATGGATATATGTATATACCAACATTATAATTTACCCATCTGTGCAATATCTAATAATTCTTTATGCAATGTTCCATTAGAAACTACACACCCAAGTCCATCTTGGTCATATCTTCGTTCTTCTCCATTCAAATCAGTAACTTTCCCTCCCGCTTCTTCTGTTATAATTTTCAACGCAGCTGCATCGTGGCCGTATTTATGATAAAAAATTGCTCCCACATACTTACCATTAGCTACTTGGATAGCACCGTAAATAAAAGAAGGGTACTTCATTACTGCGCATTTCTTTTCACTTAATTCTTTCATGAGTGGCAAATTTGAAAAACCAATTGCTTTACCTGAAGCTGCAACGGTAAGGTATGTATTCTCAAAGGCGCTCTCGTCTGATACAAAAATCTTCTTACCATTTCTATATGCCCCACTTCCTTTATATGCCCAATACATATTTTTCATTACTGGATCATTAATTAAACCAAGAATTGGCTGACCATTTGATTTATCCACCAAAGCAATAGAAAAAACAAATATCGGTAATCCAACCGAAAAGGCCATTGTCCCATCTATTGGGTCACAAACCCAGATATATTCAGAGCCGTCTTTCATATCACTTTTTTCTTCACCGTAAATACTATGAGTAGGATATGTTTCGTTTATTCTCTTTATAACTAAATCATTTATCTCCGTGTCAGCTATAGTTAAAGGCGTATTGTCCCCCTTCCAAGTTGTTTCAGTTTCAAAACTAAAATATTGCAGAGCTATTTCTTCAGCTTCCTTTGCAAGGTTTTTTGTAAATTCTAAATACTCTTCCATTTTTTAATTATATCAGTTCTCCGTGCGATTCGCCCGTAACAAAAAGAACCATATTTCTATGGCTCTTTTTCCTTTGCGCGAGAGACGGGATTTGAACCCGCAACCTCCCGCGTGACAGGCGGGTGCTCTAACCAGTTGAGCTACTCCCGCAGATGTCTGCGGTAACGATGCCGATTGTAGCATATTATATGACACAATCAACGGATATATGTGATCGGTATTCACACCGATCATGGTGTCGAGGGAGAGACTTGAACTCTCGACCTTGGCGTTATGAGTGCCACGCTCTAACCAGCTGAGCTACCCCGACATAGTACTTACACAACCCTCCTTTGCTCCAAGCCATGGAGGGCACAGCCAGTATATAAAAGACAAGCCAGATAATCAATGCACAGGCTAATTACCTTGCAAGGCCTTATTGTGTATTAATAAGGAAACACATCTAACAAAACTCCCGACCAATAAAAATCATAGGCAAGCCCACCAAATGTATACTCGACCCCATTTATCGTAATGGGTGCGCCACCCGCATCAGGATTTGCCTTGGGAACAGAGCGGTTATGTCCCAAATTATACAGTGTTGCCAAAATATCTGGTCGACCACTGATAGGATATCCAGCATGAGACCACTGCGCCTCAAACTGCTTCAAATACAGTCCCACATACATATATACCCAGTCGTGATTCTTTTTATTATCAATGCGCAATAATCGCTCGCTTGCTTTATCGGTTATTGTTTCTGGATAGTTTAATATATCTTCATATTCAGAACCCAGATAAAATGGCGATTGGGTATTTTTTAGATTTTGTTCGACCCGCTCGGCAGTTTCTGGCTTCATACCCGCAATACCATAAGAAAACTTACCTAGATACATAAATCGTTGCATGGGCTTTAAATATGATTTGAACGTACTACGATCAGACGTGTAATAACGTAGTTGCTCTCCAATGACGGGCACAACTAACAAGCGCGGAGAAATTTCCAAACGTTCTGCGGTTTTAAGAATAATATCTTTATCACGTATAAGTGCCGTTGAGAGGACCATCCATTCTTCAGAATTCATCCATGGATACGCAGCGTCCCCATTGGCATGAGAATTTGACTCTTCTTCCCCCACTGCGGGAACATTTGATTCTGTTGTTATTTCTGGATCAGCGGGTGTTATTGACAGAGTATCCATAACAAGACTTTCTTTTGTATCACAGGCGGCGTATTCGTTATATAAATTTGCATGACGAATGCGAAGTGCGGTGAGCATGTATTCAGCCATAACAGGGCGATTCAGAGTATGATACACCGTATAAATACGTTCAGCAGTATTAGGAAAATAATTTCGTGTAATTACCAATTTACATAAAAATGGCCACGGGTTTTCTGTATTTACCACAGACTGATACTGATCTTCTGGTAAGGTTTCAGCATTGGCAACGGTGCCTGCGCTGTTTAATAAATTGCTATTTTTAGTTTTTTCATAGGCGTCTTCTATCTGACTTGCGGTTAAGGAAAAGAGTTCTGCCTGCGGATCAGCAACTCCTGGGTCATTAAAAATACCGACTGCGTGGAGGCCAAAAAATAACACCACACCAATACCAATACAAGTACAGGCGACCAAGATACTAAACAATAAAATTTTTATCAAACGCATATGAGATTATGATAGCACAGAGTTGGGTGTGGGGTGAAGTAAAAGCAATTAAAAAAAGTCCCGTATTGCTACGGGACTTTAAAATCTTTCTGAACAATCAAGCTTCTGATTGCTCGACCGCCTTATGAAATTCATCAAAAAGACGGACCATCTCCTGACGGAGTGAATTAAGAACTAATGTGTTACTCCGTTTTTCGACGATTAAAAGAATTTCCTCATAATACCAAATTCTTTCTCTTGGAGTAGAGTTGAAGCCCTCACCACCACTAACTGTTTCCACCCTAAGGTTCGAAATCTTGTCAGCCAAAATGATCATGAGTGCCTCTAATGAGGCGTCTTTCATTCTACCAACGTGTTCTTCCTTCCTCTCTCTCCAGGGAAGTTTTTCGTTTGGTTTTGCTGGATCCTTGTTCTCGCTACATTCACGAACAAGAGAAAGGACCTGATCAAGCATTTCAAGCTCCTCTGGTTTTTGAAATACTTCTCGGAGAGTCGCTTCTGCACGGGGAATATCTTCAAGGGCATCATGCAGAAGTGCCGCCATTAAAACGATTGGATTTTGGGTTGTGAAACCAACAATCACCATCGTCTCGAGCAAATGTGCGATCATGGGCGTTTTTTCAATATCTTTCCGGATTTTCCCCTGAAACATTCGGGTAACCACTGCTATCATTTTACAAAGCATCTTCTGAGCTTCCATACCTTTAAATAAATTTGGGTTATAAAAGAAATTGTATACTCGTATCCTACTATACATATTTTTTAAAGTATTGCAAAATAAATAAAAAGTATCTTTATTTATAACTATCGTTGTTGCGGAACCTGGATTCGAACCAGGGCCTCCGGGTTATGAGCCCGACGAGCTACCGTTACTCTATCCCGCTAGGATGTATATCGCTACAAGGGTTTGAAAACATTGGAAAATAAACAATCTCACCCTTCTTTGAAATACAAAGGTAACTATAGCCCAAGACTGCTCTACAAGCAAGGTTTAAAAATGGCCGGCTCCAAGGCGGAGCCGGCCGGCAAAACCAAAACATTAGAACCTCTAATGTAGATTATAGACGAATATATCGATATATGCAAGTAAAATTTTATAAAGACCTCCCCCAAACCTTATCTTTCTTACGTTAATTCATTAGAGAGCTCCAAGATTCCTGCGTTCGCAGGAATGACAGGATTAGATTTTAGTTACCACTTTTCTGTGATACAAGATCACACCACCCCTCAGTCCCCTCCTCATCCGAGGAGAGGAAGAACCACATACAACTTTTTTCTCATTACTCTGTATCTGGAAGTCCCCCTCTATGGGAGGGGGGTTGGGGGGAGGCTTGCCACAAAATTAAATAAACCTCGCATCACGAAATACCGTTTCGAAGAGTTTGTACACGTGCCATGCCTCCTGATGGGTCAAATTATAATTCATGCCCTCATGGGCAATTTTATTACGTACTAAATGGGCCTGCCATGCCAGCTGAAGTGTGGGAAAATCACTTGGCTCTATTTGTTTCATGCGGTCACCCAGGGTCTCGCCCTTATATCCCAGCGCGCGCGTTAACTCATCCAAAATAACATCCGCCTCCATAATACCCATACGCCAATCTGCCTCGTTAGGTGATTGAAAAAGTAAGGAAACTTTTTCCCAACGATCGTTGGTACGTTTTTCAGGCGTAGGACGAATAAAATACTTACCCATACGCTCGGCATCTTGCTTTTCCAATTCATCTAACCGTATATAGGCATAAATAATTCCTATGGCAAGAATAAAAATAATTATAAAAATAATTATTTTCAATGGCGAAAGTTCAAATACTGATTTTGGTGTATATACTGGCGTCGAAGGATGTACTACAATTTGTGTTACTACGTCATCAGATTTATTAAAAATATCTTTCAAGAAAGCAGATATGTGTCCTATTATTCTTTCAGAGGGTTCTTGTATCGCAATGATAAAATCCATAGTCGTTATGAATTACAAAGATTGAAAATCTTTCCCCAAATCAAATAGTTGTTGGTCATGAAAATGAGGAGCCATGAACTGAATACCCAGTGGCATAGCATCTTCACCCGTACCCGAAGGCAGTGAAAGAGCAGGAACACCTGTAATATTGGCGGGTACGTTAAAGATATCTGATAAGTACATAGAGACAGGATCCTCTTTTTCACCAAATTTAAAAGCGATAGTTGGAGTAGTTGGTGTTGCAATAACATCTACGGTTTTAAATACTTCATTCATTTCTTCACGTATGACATTACGCAGGCGTGTCGCCTGGCCATAGTAGGCATCGGAATAACCCGCTGACAATACGTAGGTTCCCAAAATAATACGACGTCGCGTTTCTGGGCCAAAACCCGCTTGGCGTGACTGTAAATAAGTATCTAGAATATCTTTACCGGCAATCCGCGTACCGTAACGAATCCCGTCATAACGAGCGAGATTAGCAGAGGCTTCGGCTGGAAGAATAATATAATAAACCGGTAAAGACAGTGCGACATGGGGCAAGTCTATATCGATCAACTCATACCCTGCTGAAACTAATTTTTCTAATGCTGATTCAAAATTTTTAATAACCAATGGATCAACGCCGTCGACATGAAAAAATTTTCGAGGTACACCAATTTTTTTAATCTTTTTTAATGATTGTGCCTCCCTGCGGAGCTCCTCTGTCGCAGAAGTATTATCTGATGGGTCGGGTTGCGCAATAATCGTATGCACTATTTCAGCGTCACGTGCGGTGCGCGCAATAGGACCAATGGCATCAAGACTACTGCCGAGGGCCATAAGACCCGATCGCGAAACACTGCCGTAGGTTGGCTTGTATCCAACAACGCCACAAAAGCTCGCTGGCTGACGAATAGAACCCGCAGTGTCAGAACCCAAGGCAAAAACACAGGCATCCATAGCAACAGCCGCAGCTGATCCACCAGAAGTCCCCCCCGGAACACGCGCCGTATTTAAAGGATTTTTTGTAGGACCATAGGCTGAATATTCGGTTGAAGATCCCATGGCAAACTCGTCCATATTAGTGCGCCCCAAAGGAATAGCACCTTGTATCTCTAACTGCTCTATAACATGTGCATGATAGGGAGCGCGATAATGTTCCAATATTTTTGATGCAGACGAAGCAATATGATCTTTGTACAAAATATTGTCTTTGAGCGCATAGGGAATACCTGTTAGGATATTTTGCGTTCCCTCATCAATCATTTTCTGAGCACGTGCGATTGATGTATCAATATCATCAAACACTTCTAAATAGGCATGAATCTCGGGATCTTTTTCTGCAATAACGCTGCGATAATAATCTACTAATTCTTGCACAGATACTTTTTTTGTATCAAGGAGTTCACGAGCCTGTTCTATTGTAAGATGTTGTAAATTCATAAAAATATTTTCCTGCTTACGCACTACTGGATGCATCAATAACTTTTTTTACTTTAATATAATTTCCTTCGCGCTCTGGCACACCAGCCAATAGTATTTCAGTATATTCTGCAACAAGATGCGCCTCGTCATCAGTGCGCGTGTTATTTTCTCGACCAGTGCTTTCTACAGGCTTTTCGGGTAAGGTTACCTGACGAATTTGCTCGACATAGCCTAAAATCCTTTGCAAATCACGGGCAAGGGCATCTTTCTCGGTATCAGTCATCTGAATGCGAGATAACAGGCATAAATTGTCTACTTCTTCTCTGGTTATCATATACGTCTATCATACCATACAACTTTTTTACGTAAACAAAAGTTGTAAAAACTCTTTCTCATCCAATATGCGAATACCCAACTCTTCTGCCTTATCATATTTAGAACCAGCATTTTCACCGGCAAGTAGGTAATCTGTTTTTGACGATACACTCCCCGCAACATGCCCTCCCTTTTCTTTTATCATCTGCTTTGCCTCGTCACGGGACAGCGTTGGCAGAGTTCCCGTAATCACAAAAGTTTTATTTTTTAGGGCAAGGGAGGAGGATTCTTGTTGTTTTATTATTTTTTGTATGCGCACATGTTTCAAGAGATCGTCCACTACGCGCTGATTATCAGTATCGGCAAACCAGTCTATTACCGCCTCTGCAACTGTAACCCCTACCCCATCTATGCTTTCTAATGCTTCACATTTTGCTAAACGCAATTGGGATATATCAAGAAAATTATTTGCCAACAACTCTGCTGTTTCCTCGCCCACATGACGAATACCAAGGGCAAAAATAAACCGAGACAGCGTAACCTCTTTCGCAAATTCTATGGCATCTATCAAATTCTGGGATGATTTTTCTTGAAAACTTTCTAAACCTATTAAACTCTCTTTCTGCAATAAAAAGATATCTGCATACTCATATACCAATTTTTCTTGCATTAATTTTTCAACAATTTTCTTGCCCATGCCATCAATGTTAAACGCACCTTTCGATACAAAATGAATCATTTGACGCAAACGAATAGGAAAAGCATCTGCGTCGTCCAAATACCATGCCACTGAATTTTCTTTTCCAGATACATCTTTACGCAATTGCCAACCTTTTTTTTGCGCATACTTTTCTATGCTAAACTTTTTTTCTTTTCCTGTACGCAATTCAGGGAGCACGTTTACTATTTTGGGAATAATATCCCCCGCTTTTTTAATAATTACTCTATCTCCAATACGTATATCTAATCTCTCAATCTCGTCCTGATTATGCAGACTCGCGTGCGTAATGGTCGAACCGTCCAAGAAAACAGGTGCTAATTGTGCAACTGGGGTTAAGGCGCCCGTGCGCCCTACCTGCACTTGAATATCTATAACCTCTGTAACCGTTTCCTCTGCAGGAAACTTATAGGCAATGGCAAAGCGTGGCGCCTTGGCTGTGTAGCCCAATTCATTGTACAAGGCAATGAGGTCTAATTTAATGACAATGCCATCAATACCGTATTCTTGATTTTTTCTTTTGTGTGCCCACGATTCATAATAGTCTTGTATTTCTTGTATACTCTGGCAAACGCGCGATTCCTGATTTACCGAAAATCCCAAGCTCTCTAAAAATGCCAAATCTTGATGATGATATGTTCGCTCATATTTTGCATTGCTCGATAATTTATCTATATCGTAAATAAAACTTTGCAAATTACGCCCCGCAGTAACTGACGAGTCTAGCTGACGCACTGTCCCCGCGGCAAGATTGCGTGTATTTACATACAATGTCTCGTTGGCAAGAGATCGCTCGTTATTAATACGTGTAAGTTCTGCAGAGGGCATCCAGAGTTCCCCTACAACAATTATATCGAGAGCCTGAGTAAGGGTATGTGGGATATTTTTTATTTGTTTTATATTATGAGTAATATTTTCACCCACCGTTCCATCACCACGTGTTACACCGCGAACCAAGGTACCCTGTTCATAATGTAAAATAGTTTTCAGTCCATCAATTTTTAATTCAACACAGTACTGTAGTTTTATTTTTTTACCCTTCTTTTCTAAGCTACGGACAATGCGCTCTTCCCATGCTTGTAACTCTTCATAATTAAAAATGTTATCAAAAGACCATTGTTGATGCGGATGGGTATACTTTTCAAGTTCAGCAACGACTTCTGCACCGACTTTTCTTGTTAAAGAAAAGTTCTGTTTATATTCTGGATACTGTTCTTCTAGAGTAATTAATTCACGAACAAGTGCATCATATACTTCATCAGATATTTCTGGTGCATCCAGAGTATGATACAGGTAATTATGACGCTCCAATTCTTGTGCAAGATGCTCTATATGAGAGCGTGGGTTAACTTTTTTCATACATTTTCTAACTATGTTTGTTAATTTATTGAAGGCCCAGAACCTTGTCCTGTTCCCCCACCGCCACCACCTCCCCCGCCACCGGTTGGAGGAGCCACAACATTAGGGAACCATGCCTCCAGACGACGTTCGATTAAAAACTGGCTTCCTGCATCAGGCTGATCATTAATACATACATTATATCCACGAGAAATGATGCGCGTTCCCATAACTGTTACCGGGACGCCGTTTATATCGTTTGTTGTGCGATCAGAGGCATGATCTACTGAAACGAATCCACAACTCGGTGTACCGCTCATAATAAAACGATAATCATATACTTGACCTGCGGTCACCGGCAATGACGAGCTACCCGAGCAGTTAATAGTAGAAGCTGTTGAATTTTGATATTCATAATAAAGTGCACATTCCATACCTGTATCTGCGGCGAATAAGGCAATTTGTGATTCACTGGCCGTTGACGATAGTACTGTTTCTTTAAAAGCAACCGAGAAAATTCCAGCACCAATCAAAGCAATAATAGTTGCAATAATAACTGCAAATAATATAACGAAACCTTTTTGTGTATGAGTATTTTTTTGCATATATATTACAACCAATTAAAAATAACTTTTTGTGATTCTACAGAAAATGTTGTGTTGTTACGTGTCCATTCTACACGACTACGCACTATGCGATCTTCTGTGCCATTAGTTCCTGGAGTTAGGGTAATGATACGGCGAAAAATAGTAGGGTCACCAAAGGTGCCATACCAATAGAGTCCTGAATTTGTTCGGACAAGTAAAGGACAGCCGTCGCTCGAACTACATTGATTAAAAATAATACGTTTGTTTGTGCTGGTCTGTGTATCAAAAGCTCCCGCAAAACATCCCGCTGTATTTTCACATACCGTGAGACCATCCAACCAAGAGGTTGCCGCTGGATTGAGAAAATTATCATCACGACGACTCTGCACCATTTCAATTCCCTCTTGCGCTAAAAACTGTGCTGTTGTTTGGTTCATAGCATTATCAGCAACCGCAACACCACGCGATGAAATTGTTGCCAGTGCTGCCAAAGAAATTGAAAAGATAAATACTGCGACAAGCATCTCGAGTAACGTAAACCCTTTATTTTTTTGTATTAAAAAATCTTTCATATATATGTATAGAGTTATTGTTATGAACCCACAGGAAAATCCAGTAACCGTTGGGTAACCGATGTTTGAAGACGTAATGGGGTAACCACCTGCGCATAGGTTGCTTCGCCAAAAATACTAATAACCACAAAGGGTTGTACCATGTCATTTTGTTGATTAGGTGCACTTTCACTTTTCATACGAAAACTAAGATTTTCCACACTCACTGTTTCTGGTGTTGTAATATTCTCAGATGTACCGTTATCAATGACTCGCTCGATTGTTTTATCAGTGGTATTAAATGTATATTTCACCATACGATTATCTTGATCGCGGAACGAAAACGTATCTGAACCATTAATATCATAGCAATCACCACTACCACCACATGAATATTGCGATCCTGTACGTATATCGCGGGACATTGAATCTAAAATAAAGGTCAGACTATCCACTGCAGTACGCTGAGAACGAGAACGTTTATAGGCATTATTCATACTCAACAATGCGCCAATACCGATAGTAGAAATAATAGTAAAAATAGACACTGACACCATAACCTCTATCAAGGTAAATCCTGCTTTTCTTTTATTGTATATAAATAAATTTTTCATAAAATTATGCTATGCATTACCAGTAACGCGAATCTGTCCTGACATTTCTATATAAACATATTGTATAGTATCTGGATCATTGGGTGCTCGTACCTCTATACGCAGTGCTCCGTTTTCACATTTTTGGTGAACATATCCACTTGGTACGCCACCGGTGCAGGCAGCATCAGCTGAAGTAACTACCGGTTCAGGATCGGGACGACGAAATGAAACATACACTGTTTCTGTAAGGGGCGTACAGTTTGCTGAAGAAGAAGCAGTGCACCACGAAATATTCTGGAGAGTACCGCCATACAGATCTGCTTGTCGTAAAATTACATCGAGATTCGATTGAAAATTTCCTGTGTCATTTGTCCCTATTTCACGATAGATAGTAAACGCATTTACAAATTGTGATCCATCATATTCAAACAGCGCGCTCACTACTTGTCCCGCATTATTTACATCACTCCCTGGGGCCGAAACACCTAGTGTTTGTGCCATTTTTATTTCAAGAGCAATATCATAGACAAGATTATTAAGTGATACATTATTACGAAAACCCTGAAAATTAAATAGTACTACCGAAGCCATAATGCCAAAGATACTCAGAATTACAATAAACTCAACAAAGGTAAATCCGTGTTTTTGTTTTCCTATTAATTTTGTAATTTTTTTTAAAAAAGATACCATAAACATTAAACACTCATTACTCATCATTACTCATCATTATCATTATGTGTATTAAAAAAATATTTGAAATACATGTATTCCTATCAAGCTCATAAAAAAAGAGAGTGAGAGGAAGGGTCCAAAGGGTATTTCTCGAGATAGTATACGCTTTTGTGTCTTTCTTACCAAGCCCTGTTTTTGCAAAGCTCGCCATATACCATTATAAGCCAAATGGATCAATACATACAACATGGCAAGCCAAAAGGCAATAATAACTACCTCTATTCCCTGCGCCACGCCCATAAACAAACCAATAGCGATCATAAGTTTTACATCGCCAAGACCAAACCAGCGCCCACGAGAAAACAACCAAAGCAAGAAGAATGGCATGGGTATAAGAAACGCAGAAAATATATGTTCTAATACAATATTCTGAAACACCAATGGATACACATGGTAACCATTTTGTGAAAATATGAGAGCAAGTATTCCTAATACTATTAATGCGTAAGGGAAAAAATTAGGAATAATTTTATGACGCCAATCGTATACAGAAAGAACGATGAGGAGTACTCCTATACCTCCATATATGAATGCCTGAACAGAAAATCCATATGCAAGCCATGTGCATAAAAACACACCTCCAGTGATTAACTCGACAAAAAAATACCGTGTACTAATACGCGCGTCGCATTGACTACATCTACCACGCAGTATCAGGAAACTTATAAGGGGTATAAGGTCATACCAACGCAGTACACGCTGACATGACATACATACCGAGCGCCCTCCTATGGTTCTGCCTGTGTACATGCGTACGATAATTACATTTAAAAAACTCCCTATAATCAGGCCAAAAATAAAAACAATTATTCCTATATATATCATCATACATTCATTCATTTTTTAAATAAGTTTTGCATTAGGGATGCTTGATATCATACCAACCCGTTGCGTCATCGCTGCTGATTGCTGACGCACCGGAACACGGCCCCTGATTTCCTGATACGGTCCAATCATCATCACGCGCAAGCTTTCCCTGATTTGGTACTCTTTCCTCCAACTGTACTGCAATGTGATATGCGCTACAGTATCCTGATCCAATTCCTGTTGCGCCCAATGCCTGATAACTAAAAAGAGTAACATCTGTGTCAGGCACAATAAAATCACCAAGGGTTACAGAACACGTAGACTGAGTGCCTGGATATGCATTATCAGCAGTCAAGGCAAACGTATTGGGATAAACTTTACATTGAGCGCGATATTGTTCGAGGGCCAAACGCACAAGATCAAGTTGTGCTAATTTTTGATCATCACTCACATTTTTCTTCGCACGGGAAAAACTAACTAATACAATTCCCAAAATTAGAGTTATCATAAAAATAACCATCAACAGCTCTAAAATAGTAAACCCATGTGTATGTGTATATTTTTTCATGTTTATATCATAACACAAAACCCTCTGATTTTGCAGAGGGTTTTGTGCTTTTATTTAAACTATTTAATTTATAAACAAGCCTGACTATTTTGGGTTGATGATGGTGCGCTTCCTCCCTCTTTGAGCTGACCTGTTGAATCAACGCAAATAATATTATTTGCACCGCCACTACCAGCGAACACTCCAAACGCAGCCCATGTATTATCACTATCGTAACAATTGGCATCATTTGGTGTTATTGTTGCTGTTTTTACAGAAGTCATCAAATTCGTCGCGCCATCACTAGCACATCCACCAGAATAATTGCCGTTGTCTAACTGATACAATTCCATTTCTGCGCGCATACTCGAAAGTTCACTTTTGGCACGATTTATTTTTGCCTTACCACGGGCACTACCAAGAGACGTCAACACTGTTGCTGCCAAAATACCAATAATAGCCACTACTACGAGAAGCTCAATCAATGTAAAACCTTGTTGCTGTCGAAAATTCATAAATAAGATATAAAAAATAAATAATAATATTTGATAACTGTATGGCGCCTATTATATATCAAAGGGAAAGTAAGGGCAACGCAAACGAATACTTCCTACTGAATACTTCCTGCTATGTTATATATAGGGATAAGCACGGAGGTGAGCAAAAATCCAACACCTACACCCAGTACAATAATCATGGCTGGCTCGATCAGACCAATAATAGTGTCTACTGCCCCATCTACTTCACGTTTATAGAAACGCGCAAGCGTGGCGAGGATCTTGCCCAATGATCCTGTTTCTTCTCCCACTTTAATCATTTGCACCATAATAGCTGGAATTTCCTCGAAATGCTCGAAAGTACTCGAAATTGTATTACCCGCCTTTACCCCTTCGATCGATTGATTAAGAATTTTTTCATAAACCTTGTTATCTACCACACTGCTGGTAATTTCAAGCGTACGTACCACAGGAATACCCGCAGACATCATCGTATTAATGTTATCGGCAATACGTGAGAGATAAAGCTTTTTATACAGATCACCAATATATGGCGTACTGAGTTTAAACGAGTCGATACGTTCGCGACCACGTTCTTGACGTGCTGTATACCATAAGAATATTCCCGCAATAACAAAAAACAAAACGATGAATACTCCATAGTTAACAAATATATTACTAATGCCTATAGTAATTTTTGTATAAAAAGGAATATCTTGACCTGATTCTAAAAGAATTTCAGACAGTTTTGGAATCACCATAGTCAACATCAAAATCATTACTACAATAAAAGTAACCACAACAAAAGCTGGGTAAATTAAGGCGTTGCGTGTTTTTGAAGTAAGCTCATATTGACGTTCGAGATAATCGGCAAGATATTGAAAAGTTTCTGTGAGCTTTCCTGCCTCTTCACCTGCGCGAATCATATTCACATAAAAATCAGAAAAAACGCGTGGATGTTTTTGCATCGCCTCGGCAATCGTGATACCCCCTTGAATATCTTGCGAAACGCTATTTAATGTATCGCGCAGTACTTGATTGGCTGTACTTTCAGCCAACAACATAAATGCTTTTACTGCACTCACCTGAGACTCAAAAAGAGTTGAGAGCTGGCGCGACATAATTACCACTTCTTTCAATGGTACCGTATCAAAAAATGGCAGGTTTTTCTTTACAAAATTTCTTTCATCTTTTTTTGCTACAGAAATAACAATAAACCCTCGTTTCTGAAGTGAACGGAGTGCCTCGTCCTGACTCACGGTTTCTATTTGACCCGTTAGCTGCTTATTATTTTGATCAATAACTTTGTAAGTAAATAACATAAAGAATTAAAACATACTAAACCAACCGCTGGAGCGTTTTTGGATTGAACGAATAACGCAAAGCATCGTCTAACGTAATATGCCCCTGACGTACACGTTCTAATAACGATCGATTCATATCGATCATGCCGTCTGAACTGCCGGTTTCTATAACTGATTCCAATTCATGAGTACGACCCTCACGAATTAAATTGGCCACAGCATCATTATTTATCAAAAGTTCATACACGGGAACACGCCCACCCATAAGACTCGGGATAAGACGCTGTGAGAAAATGCCCAGCAGTGCGTTGGAAAGCTGATTACGAATTTGATCCTGCTGATTTGCAGGAAACGTATCGATGATACGATCGATAGTTTGTGAGGCATTGTTGGTATGTAAAGTTGAGAAAACAAGGTGTCCCGTTTCACCTGCAGTTACTGCAGTTGCAACAGTTTCTATTTCACGCATCTCACCAATCATAATCACATTTACATCTTGACGAAAAGCAGCCGTTAACCCTGATTGGAAGGATTCGGTATCGATGCCTACTTCACGCTGATCAATAATAGAGTTTTTTTCTTCAAAAATATATTCTATAGGATTTTCTATGGTTACAATGTGTTCTTTGCGTTCGATATTAATAGTATTGACGAGGGCTGCAAGCGTACTTGTCTTACCCTGCCCAACAGGCCCAACAATCAAGAAGAAGCCCTGTTCACGGCGCGCAAATTCAGCCAATTGCTCAGGTAAATTTAATTCGGCAAAAGTACGTACTTTTTCTATAGCCCGCAATGTAAAACTTGCATGTCCTAACTGCACATAGGCACTGCCACGAAAACGCATACCCGTGTCTGGTGTGGTGTAGGCAAAATCAACCTCTTCCTTCTCTAATACTTTACGAGAACGTTCTTCGCCGATCATTTCTACGAGCATTATCAAAATTTCTTTTTGGGTAACTACCGATTCATGAGACAGAGGAATCAATTCCCCATGGACGCGAATATAGGGATAACGATCTACTGATACGTGCAAGTCCGAAGCCCCTTGTGCCGTAACAATCTCAAGTAATTTTTTAAGCGTAATCATAGAGTAAGTATATCAAAAAAAAATATTAAAGCTTGTTTATTTCTGACCATGGAATGAGCCCTTGCATACTTTTCAAAATAGCATCCTCCTTCATGGTGAGTACCCCCTTTTTACGTGTGTGATTATAAATATTTTGTTCTGTAGGATTTTCTAAAATAATACGTTCCATTTCCAGATCCACCTCCAACATTTCAAAAACACCCACACGCCCACGTGTTCCTCCTGGACATCCAGGAACTTCAACTGCTTTATATACATAATCAACCAAAGGAATTTGTGATTTGAATTCTGGTGCAAGATCGGCAAATTGTCGATCAACCAGCGCCTTAAGCCCTCCTTCCAGTGGCACGCGCTCGCCTCCACCATCAACAATACGTTTTGAAAGACGCTGGGCCATGGAAAGAATAAGGGTTGGAGCAATCAAATAGGGGTCAACGCCCATATCAATCAAGCGCGGAATAGCACCCGCCGCCGTATTGGTGTGAAGTGTTGAAAGCACTAAATGACCTGTGAGGGCTGCCTGGATAGCCAGCTG